>JBAZNK010000009.1 GCA_041649255.1 bacterium | reverse complement strand
TACTGACATTGAGACCAAAGCTACGATAAATATGAGAGAAGCTACAAACTACACTTATGCAAATGCGGGCACTCATAAATTCAAGGTTGATGTTACATGGGGCACAAGTGATAACAAAGAGAAACCTTTGGTTTTCGCTCTTTATCAGAACTATCCTAATCCTTGCAAAGACAGAACAACGATTCAATATTGTATTCCGAAAGAGTGCGACGTAAAATTAAGCCTCTATGACCTCTCGGGAAGGAACGTAAAGACACTTGTCAATGCAAAGACAAAGCCGGGCAGATATGTTACTACAGTAGAGAGTAAAAACTTTGCAGCGGGAGTCTACTTCCTGAAGTTCAAAGCAGGAGATTACAAAGAGACGAAGAAGATAGTGTTAATGAAATAAAAAGATAATGGAAAAGCCCTTCTCAGTGATGGGAAGGGCTTTGTTATATATGTATTATCCTAAATATAATTTTAACTAGGAGGAAAAATGGAATGTCTTTACTGCGGAAAAGAAATAACGACAGATAAATTAGAGAAAAGTGATAATTGCCCTCATTGTGGGCAACAAATATATAGCGAATGTCTTGAATGTGGGCTACCCTTTCTCTTACCAAAGAATCGTAAAACAGATAATCTTTATGTACATCATGCATGTAAGAAATTAGTATTTCTTCTGGGAAATTATAAATTAGAAGAAAACGACAAAGGAGAAACAGACATCAGTTTTAATGATACCCCCCCAGCATTTTATGTAGTGCCGTATACTCGATATAGAGAATATGTGAAAGAAAAAATGGGAAAAAAATAAAGAGAAAAATGCCAGATATTTATATAATTATGGGAACTAATAACACAAGAAAGTCTTCTGTTGTAAGAGCTTTGACTGGCGTATGTCAAAGAGGAATATATCAAATTTCCACAAGGAGTGGAGACATTGATGTTTTTGTTCAAATATCTGCACTTCAGGAAGCAGGAATTTTACCAAACCAATTTACAAATGAAATTAAGGGGATTGTTTGTGGCGCTGTTTTAGTCCCTCTACATGTTGGGGGCAAAAATAATGGGCTTCAATATATTAATGCCTTTGTAACAGCTGGATGGAATATAAAACATATTAGTCTATTTGGTATTACTGCCCTGCCTTATCCATTACCTTCGGGGATTTGTTCGCCATTCCCTATTTCAACTACACGAACAGACCCTGCCAATAAAACGGCTAGTGTACTTAGAAACAATTGGATGTGGTTATAAAAAAACTCATTAGTGTATTGTTAAGAAAAAAATTAGAAAAGGGGCGAGTATGAGTGGAAAGAAAGAATATATAAAATTATTCTTAGGAGTTATCTCATCTGTGCTTATTGCAGTAGAAAGTGTTTTGGCGCAAACTGCTCAGCCCCTTCCTCCAGCAACTGTAAGGAAACTTGAAACAGGTATAGCCAACATAAGAACTACTTGTTCAAAGACTGACGATATTGAGTCAATAGGTTGGAGTATAGGCGATGCGATGAATGTTTTTTCACAAACTGGTAAAACATCTATACCGTATCTTACAAAAGTGTTATTGGATAAGAAAGAAGATTATAAAACCCGATTCTTTATGGCTGTAATATTAGGAGAAGTAATTCCGGATACGCAATCTACGCATTATCTAATAAGTGTATTGCAGGATAAAAGTGAAACTGAATTATTACGGGGAGAATGTGCTACTGCTATAGGTTTTATTAAGGATACTACTGCTACAAATGTTCTTATAGATAATTTATATAATTCAAGCATTCCGTTTCGAATAACTGTAATAAATGCGATAGGACCGCTTAAAGACAAGAGAAGTGTCCCGCCTCTGATTGAGTTGTTGAACGATAATAATAAAGATATTCAAATGGTATCAGCAAAGGCACTTGGGATAATAGGTGACAAAATTGCAACAACTGAATTAATGAAAAAGGTTTTGGAAGGGAATCCTAATGATGAACGGTATATAAATATCGTTAAAGCTAATGCAATAAATTCATTAGTTTCTATTGGCGGAGCGGATGTTGAGGGTTTTCTTATAGAACTTTTAACGAATAACAAGAGTAATGATTTGAAAATAGATGCTGCTATTGGGTTAGGTACGTTGAAGTCTAAAAAGGCTGTTCCAATTTTAATAAAACAATTAAAGAGTAATAATCAATTATTAATAATGCATACAGCAGAATCACTTTCTTTAATAGGAGCAGTAAGCGCAGAACAACCTATTAGAGAAACCTTGAATAATGTAAAAAGTGAGTATGTTAAATCTAGGATGAACAAATCACTGGACAAACTTTTACAGAAATAATGAGAATAAAAATATACATTAAAATGCTTTTGGTCGGCATTAGTTTAGTTTTGGTAAATACCTGTAAGCTCTATAGTTTTGTTGCTCCTCAATCAACTAATCAAAACGAATATCCTAATAGGGGGAATGCAATTTATAGAGATTTGCACGATCCAGTATTAAATATAGTTAATTATGGGCATACTGCGATATTCTATAAATATGGTTCTCCGGGGGATAGTTTTAGATTAGTTATACAAGCTAACGGTAAGAGTGGACCAAGTGGTATTAACACTTGGTCTGGCTTTTTAGGGCAAGGGAAAAGCACCTATGAGTATTGGGGAGCATATACTCAAGAAAGAATTGATTCAGTTAATGCAGATGAAATCATACGCGTAGCAGAGGAAGAATGTCTAAATATAACTTACGCTTTTTGCTGGGGACATTACAAAGACCCTACTGGTTATGGAGGCACTCCCGCACTTAGATGCGATGGGCTTGTAGAATATTGTTATGAAAAAGCTTTTGGAGAAGGGAATATTCCATCCTATAAGAGTCCAAACCAAGGAATAGTACCGAATGATTATTCTGTTGATAATATTTTTGAATGGATACTTCCTTACACGGTTGCCGCTTGTTATGCCCATAATACTACTCATACTATGTGTCCTTGTCTCCAGATGGAATGGATTAATGAAGGGTATAATGATGGGCATGAAGGGGCTTCTGCGTATGGAAGGCAGGGGCGTAACTCGGTTCCTAATATTGTCACCCTTGATACTACATTGGTATTTGATTTTAGCAGTGGTAAGAAGGGACATAAAGAAGCTAAAGGCAAAATAAGGGAAGCGAAGTCTATCCGAATCAATAAAATACCGTCTTTCGCTCAACCTATGAATTCTAAGGAGCACAAACTCTATACCTGTAAAGAAATTGACTTGAATAATTCTAAAAACTACAAAGAAATTACTTTGAATAAGCCAATAAAAAAGGGAAACAGCAAAGGTGAGGTTACTTTATCTAATGATTTTGAAGGTCCTTTTAAAGTCTATGATGAGGGAGCTCAGGTTGGTTTTGAAATGACAAAGATGGTTCCGGCTCAGCCCTGTACACTTAAATATTTTTATGTATGGTTTTATAATTACGACTCTTCTCAACAAACCAAGAATTGCGGCTTTGTCGTGGCAGAGGATAATGGCGGAGTGCCTTCTTCCACCTTTCTATTTGCTATCAATGCTGATATAACTCAAGATGCTGGAGAATGCCTCTGCTGGAAAATACCTGTAAGCAATGGGCTTGTATTTAATGGCCCCTTTTGGGTAGGACATTGTGAAACTACGGATGGAGCGCCAACTTCAGTATATGATTCTATAGTTACCCCGGGAACTAATTTTTTTTGTGACACAACGATGAGTAATGAATGGACGGAAGATGCGTATGATTATCTTCATGCGGCTGTGGTGGCATATGGTACAGGAGGAGATACAATTGGGCAAATTGGACAGGATTTGAGGATTACTAATAATGGATTGGCGCCTCTAAAAATTAATTATATATATTCATATGAGCCTTGGGTGAAAAAGATAACACCAGATGCTCTCTTCATTTTACCTTATGATACTGCAATTGTGAACGTTAAAGCAGCGAGAGGAACGTATACCACTTCTCAAGAAGGTTGGCTTTATGTGAGTCCCCAAAACGATGTTGAAGCGAGAGTAAGGCTTCGTTTGGAACTGGGTGGTCCTCCGGTAAAAGATACTATTCCTCCTTCTATAATTATTTCTCAGCCAGATAGCGGAAACATATGGAAAATAGGGGAAAATGACACAATTTTATGGGCAATGTATGATAATAATGGCACAATTATCCATTGCCAAATAGAATATTCAACTAATAGTGGGACAAATTGGAATACCCTACTCGATACCTCAGATAGTTTTTCCAGTGGTGTGTGGTATCAGGATTGGAATATACCAAATGTTTTTTCGAAAACTTGTCTGATCAGGGTTTCTGCAACTGACAGTAGCGGTAACGGCAGTAAAGATACCAGCAACTTATTTACAATCAGTAATGATACCACTCCTCCACCGGCGCCTGTTAATATTACTGCCAATGGTTCAAATCCAAGTCCATTGCAAGATTCAGCAACATTTACTATTAATTGGACTAATCCGTATGATAATAGTGGTATTGCTGGTATGTGGTGCAAATTAGATAGTTTGCCATCGTATTCAAGCGATGGCTTTTACGGGGATATAAAAGATAAACCATTTAAGGCGATTATAGATTCCCTGTGGGGGACACATATGTTGTATGTCTGGCTTGAGGATAGTTCCGGGAATAAGAATCATTTAAACGCTGCATCTGTGGAATTACGACGGCAGCAAGTTGGTGTAGAGGACAATAAATTCCCGGATAAGTTTGTGCTCTTTTCGCCTGCTCCTAACCCTTCGCTCAGAAATGTTATAATTAAGTATGGCTTGCCGGAGGAAGCAAGTATCTCTTTGAAGCTTTATGACATATCGGGTAGAGTAGTAAAAAGTTTTCACACAGAAATGCAGGCAAAAGGATACTATAATGTAAAAATAGAAGGACTCTCTCTGGGAGTATATTTTATCAAATTTGCTGCGGGCAATTTCAAAGCAACGAAGAAACTTATGATATTGAGATAGAAATTAGAAGTCAGACAAGAAACCCTGCTTGGAATTAGGGATGGTTTTTGTTTTAAAGAGTGATAAAAATAGGTTTCCATAATATTGCAAAACTTGTTGTTAATTCTGCATTACATATTAAAACCCTTGATAAAACATGGGAACCTAATAAAGAATTAGATACTCTTATAAAAGACATATCTATTCTAGGAGGTAAAAAATGTCTTATAATAGGTTAAGCAGACTTAATTTTTTGGATATGATATATTGGGATGAGAATGTAGTAGATATCCCGGGAGTATATATTTTTTATAAAACAAAAAGTGGACCTCCAAGATATGTTGGAAGAGCAGATACAAATTTATATAGAAGAATGAAAGGACGTCATTGGGAATATAAATATTACCGATTTAAACATTGTGAGACAGAACAAGATGCTTATCATTGGGAATGTATATATTGGCATAAATATCAGGATACAATAGATAATTCACGTCAAAATGGTGGAAATCATCCTGCTAACCCTAAATGGAAGAATATTTATTGCCCAATATGTGATTTTTAATGGAGAAATATGAAAAAATATTATGCACATAGTTTAGAAGGCAGACCACAAGAGGAATGGCAGGAACTTAAAGAGCATCTAAAAAATGTTGCCAAACTTGCAAAACAATTTGCAGAACCAATAGGGGCGGGAGATTGGGCTTATGTAACGGGGTTGTTGCATGATATTGGAAAATATTCGCATGAATTTCAAAACATGCTGATTAAGTCTGCGGATAACAATACTAATGTGGAAACAAAAGTTGGACATCCTGACCATTCAACAGCTGGTGCGCAGTTATCTAATAAATCACTTCCTAACGGCTATGGTAAATTACTATCTTATGCAATAGCAGGACATCATTCAGGGCTTCTTGACGGAAAGTCAAATGAAGCATGCCTGTGTGATAGGTTAAATAAAGTTGTTTCTAGTTATTCTGCCTGTCCCCAAGATATCCTTGAATTTAATTCAAAAATTGAATCATTGCCGTTTGTTCCTACTAAAGGGAATAATGAACGTATTGCATTTCAACTGCAATTTTTTATCCGTATGCTTTTTTCCTGCCTTGTGGATGCTGATTTTCTAGACACCGAAGAATTTATGAACAAAGACAAAACTTTAATAAGAGGTAACTATCCGGAACTTTTACAAATGAAAAAGAAATTGGATGATTCCTTAAACAAAAAATGTGATGAGGCATCCGATACAGTGGTAAATAAGTATCGTAAAGAAATTTTACAACAGTGTATTTCTGCCGCAGACAAATCATCAGGATTATTTTCTTTAACTGTTCCAACTGGTGGAGGAAAAACTTTATCCTCGCTTGCTTTTGCAATGAAACATGCTATTAAATATGGAATGAAAAGGATTATTTATGTAATTCCTTATACCAGCATAATTGAACAAAATGCGGATGTTTTTAGAGAAATATTCGGCGAGGATGCAGTTATTGAACATCATAGCAACTTGGAAATAAATGAAGATGATTATAAATTACAACTTGCAATTGAAAACTGGGATGCGCCTTTGATCGTTACTACTAATGTGCAATTTTTTGAATCGCTTTTCCATAACAAGACTTCAAAATGTCGTAAGATACATAATATAGCCAACAGTGTTATTATTTTAGATGAAGCACAAATGCTCCCTGTGACCCTATTAAAACCCTGTATGGAGGTTTTAAGGGAATTAACAAATTCATATAAGGCAACCATAGTTTTATGCACTGCAACACAACCGGCTTTATCAAAGACTAACGAATTTAAAAGCGGTTTGGAAAATGTCCAAGAAATTATTTCTAATCCAATAGAATTATATGACAAATTCAGGCGTGTACAAGTATCTTGCTTGTCAAAAAAGCAGGAACCAACTACGGATGAGGAATTGGCAAAAAAGATTTTGGAGCATAAAAAAGTTTTATGTGTGGTTAATACACGAAAACATGCAAGGGAACTTTATGAAAGAATAAAAAATGAAGATAAAGAAGGTTTGTATCATTTAACTGCTTTGATGTGTCCTGCACACCGCTCTGTGGTTATTCAAAATGTAAAAAACACCCTTAAAAACAAGAAAAAATGTAGAGTAATTAGTACACAACTGATAGAAGCAGGAGTAGATATTGATTTCCCTGTTGTATTTCGCTCTGCTGCCGGTATTGATTCTATTGCTCAATCTGCGGGTAGATGTAATAGAGAAGGTAAATTGCAAATGGGTAATGTTTATGTATTTTATCCAGAAAAGCCTCCGTCTGTCGGATATTTGCGTCAAGGTGTTGAAGAAGCTGGTGAGATAATGAGAAAATATGACGATTTATTATCTATAAATGCTGTGAATGAATATTTTCTTAATCTGTATTGGAGAAATGGTAACAATCTGGATAAGAATAAGATTTTAGAAAGATTAGCAGAAGATATTGCTAAACTGAATTTCCCTTTCAAAGAAATAGCAGGTGATTTTAGGATGATAGACAATGTTATGGAGTCAATAATAATTCCGTATAATGATCAGGCAAAAGAAATTATCAAACAATTACGTTATGCGGAGTTTACCAAAAATTTAGCTCGCAAGGCACAGCGGTTTTGCGTACAGGTTTATCCGGAAGTATTAAAAAAATTAGAAGGGGTATCGGTTGAACGGATACAGAATAATTATTTTGTTTTAACTAATTCAGATCTGTATCGCGATGATATCGGATTAACTTATGATAACCCTATATTCCGGAAAATAGAAAATAATATTAGTTGAGGGGGCATTATGTATGGTATAAAATTAAAAGTTTGGGGTAATTATGCCTGTTTTACTCGTCCAGAGATGAAGGCGGAACGTGTGAGTTATGATGTAATAACACCTTCATCAGCGCGTGGAATTTTAGAAGCAATTTACTGGAAGCCATCTATTCGCTGGGCTATTGATAAAATTCACGTATTTAATCCTATTAAATTTGATAATATCAGACGAAACGAACTTGGGACCGAGGGGGAGAGTGGCACAAAAATATCTATAAACAAAATAAAAAAAGCAATGAGTGACAAAGTATCTCCCGTTGAGATTTTTATAGAAGATGTTCGACAGCAAAGAGCATCAATGATATTAAAGAATGTTTGTTATATTATTGAAGCACATTTTGAAATTGTGGGCAACGAGGATAATAATCCGGCGAAACATAAAGAAATGTTTGACCGTAGGGCAGAAAAGGGGCAATGTTTTCATAGCCCTTATTTTGGATGCAGAGAGTTTCCTGTTAATTTTGAGCTTGTAGAAGGCGAAATTCCTAAGTCTGAATTAACGGGAAAAATTGATTTAGGATGGATGCTTCACGACATAGATTTTAAGAACAATATGGAGGCAAAGTTCTTTAAGGTTCGGATGGTAGATGGGGTTATTACTGTCCCTCCATTTAAAGAAGGAGGCGAGCAATGATTATTCAGGCATTGAATGAATACTATGGACGATTAAAGGAAGATGTAAATTCAGATATTCCATTGTTTGGCTTTTCAAGAGAAAAAATTCATTTTGCATTAGTTTTAGATAAATCGGGGAAATTTCTGGATGTAAAAGATTTACGTGAGAAAAAGGACAAGAAAACTATTGCTAAAGAATTAGTTGTTCCTCAAGGTACTAAGAAATCAGTTAATATTGAGCCAAATTTTATGTGGGGGAACACAGATTATGTTTTAGGCGCAAGCAATAAAGAATACAAAGAGAAAAATCGTCCTAAAGAAATGTTTAAAGCATTTAAAGAATTTCAGACCGGATTAAGCAATGAAATTGATGATATAGGCATGAAGGCGATGTTGAATTTCCTTGACTCATGGAAGCCAGAAAATGCGGAAAAATTAAATGATTGGAAAGAAATGGCAGGCATGAATGTAGTTTTTCAACTGGATGGTGAACGAGAATACATACATGACCATTTGGATATTAAAAACAAATGGATGAAATATTGCGAAGGAAAACAATCAGAATATATAGCTTTTTGTTTAGTGAGTGGAGTAAAAAGACCAATCGAGCGATTACATTTTAATATCAAAGGGGTTTATGATCCAACAAATACGAAGGGGGCAAATATAGTTTCTTTCAATCAAGATTCTTTTTCTTCATATAATAAAATTAAGGGATTTAATGCACCTGTTAGTAAAACAGTGGCTTTTAATTATACAACTGCCCTTAATCATCTTCTGAGGTTTGACAGTAGACAAAAAGTCCAGATAAGTGATTCTACAACTGTATTTTGGGCAGAAGGAGAGACACCAATTGAGGGATTCTTAAAAGATATTTTAGACCCCAAAGATAATCAGGCAGACTTAACTGATTTACGCAGATTTTTAGAAGCAGTTCGTGAAGGGAAAAAGCCTAAAGAGATTGAAAATGCCCAAAATATGAAATTTTATATTTTGGGGCTGTCACCTAACGCATCTCGCTTGTCTGTGCGTTTTTGGTATGTAAGCACTGTTGAGGATATTAGTTATAAAATTGTCCAGCATTTTAAGGATTTGGAAATCATTAAAAGTTATGAAACTGACCCTGAATATCCGGGGATGTGGCATCTACTTCACGAAACAGCAGTGCAAGAAAAAACAAAAAACATTTCGCCACTTTTGGCAGGTGCATTGATGCGTTCAATAATTACCGGAGCATCTTATCCGTCAACACTTTTAACCGTGGTTTTAAATCGTATCAAAGCAGACCAAAAAATAAATTATCTGCGGGTAGCTTTAATAAAAGCGTACTTGGTAAGAAATTGGAGATTAAAAAATAAAAAAGAAAAGGAGGTCAATATGGCATTAAATAGGGAAGAAAAAGACATTGGTTATCGTCTGGGACGACTTTTCTCAATTCTTGAAAAAGCTCAGAAGGATGCTATCCCAGGTGCAAACACCACAATAAAAGACCGTTTTTATGGATCAGCTTCTGCAACGCCTTCGGTGGTGTTTCCTCAATTATTGCGTTTAGCACAGCATCACATCCAAAAGTCAGATTTTGGAGCAAATATTGAAAAACATATAGAAGAAATTATGGCGGATATTCCTAAATTCCCTTCACATTTAAGCTTAGAAGAACAGGGAATGTTTGCTATAGGGTATTATCAACAGAAACCAGAACTGTATAAAAAAACAGAAAAAAAGGAGGGATAAAATTATGGAAAACATAATAAAAAACCGCTATGAGTTTGTATATTTATTTGATGTAGAAAACGGCAATCCAAACGGAGACCCTGATTCAGGTAATATGCCACGTATTGACCCTGAGACAAGTTACGGAATTGTCACAGATGTTTGTTTAAAAAGAAAGATACGTAACTATGTAGATATAGTAAAGAAAAACGAAACACCACATAAAATTTATGTTCGTGAAAAAGCCGTGCTTACTACAGAAAGAAGTGGGGCGTACCAGTCTCTTTCTAAAGAAGAGAAAAAAGATAAACTTTCATCTGCAGAAGCAGGACGCAAATTTATGTGTGAAAACTACTTTGATGTCCGTGCATTCGGTGCTGTTATGTCAACCACAGAAAATAACTGTGGGCAAGTCCGAGGCCCTGTGCAGTTGAATTTTGCTCGTAGCATAGATGCTGTTATCCCTATGGAATTAACTATTACACGAATGGCAGTTGAAACAGAAGCTGAAAGAGAAAAAGAGAGAATGATGGGACGCAAAAATATTATTCCATACGGATTATATCGTTCCGAAGGATATATTTCCGCCTTTTTGGCTGAACAAACTGGATTTAAAGAAAAAGACTTAGAGTTATTCTGGAATGCACTTATTAATATGTTTGACCACGACCACTCAGCTGCAAGAGGGAAAATGAATGCCAGAAAATTGTTTGTATTTAAGCACGAAGGAACTGATACAAATCAACAGCAAAAAGAGGAACAAGCAAAACTTGGCTGTGCACCGGCACATAAATTATTTGAGCTAATAACGGTAAAACCAATAAATAGTTCAAAGCCAGCTAGAGCATTTTCTGATTATAGTATAGAGGTAAGCAAGGCTGTTCCAAGTGGTGTCAAAATGGAAGAAAAGTTATAATATGTTCACTGAAGACGATTTTTTACAGTTGTCGGCATTACAGCATTTTGTCTTTTGTAAAAGACAATGCGCCTTGATTCATATTGAGCAAATCTGGGTTGAAAATGTTCTTACCGCAGAAGGCAGGACAATGCACGAAAAAGTTCACGAAGAACATACAGAAAATCGGAAAGACATACGAATTGAAAGAGGAATGCCTTTACATTCTTTTGAGTTGGGATTAAGCGGAAAAACTGATGTTGTGGAATTTCATAAGACAGAGGGAAATGAGAACTGGGTGCCGTTTCCTGTGGAATACAAACGGGGCAAGCCAAAACCGGATGATAGCGATAAAATTCAGCTCTGCGCACAAGCTTTATGTCTTGAGGAAATGATGAATGTTAAAATACCGTCGGGCGCTATATTTTATGGTAAAACAAGACATAGATTGGATGTGCAGTTTGATGAGACTTTGCGCAATGAAACAAAAGAAACAGCAAAGCAACTTCATCTTTTTATTGACTCTGGTAAGACCCCTGCACCGGTTTATACTCCAAAATGTGACTCTTGTTCATTTATTGATGAATGTTTACCCAAAACAATTGAACGAAAGATTTCGGTAAAAGAATACCTATCCGCTGTCAGACGAGACTTGTTGAAAGAGGAACAATGAAAAAATACTTAAACACATTATTTGTTACTACACAAGGAGCGTACCTTTCAAAAGAGGGTGAAACTGTTGTTGTTTCTGTTGAGAAAGAAACAAAATTACAATTACCAATTCATACGATTGGAGGCATTATTTGTTTCGGAAATGTTTCTATAAGTCCCTATCTTATGGGATTTTGTGCAGAAAATAAAGTGGCAATTAGCTTTGTAACTCAATACGGACGTTTTCTGGCAAGTGTTCACGGGAAAGTGTCCGGTAACGTTCTTTTGAGACGTGAACAATATCGCCGTGCGGATGATTTGATAGCTTCTGCGGAAATAGCAAAGTCCCTATTGACAGGAAAGATATCAAATTGCCGAACAGTATTGCAAAGAGCCTTGAGAGACCATCCGGATAAAATAAATACAGAAGAAATAAAAGAGGCATCTATACGACTCAATTTTTCTCTTGAGCAGATTCAAAACAATAATTCCTTAGATGAACTTCGTGGTATAGAAGGAGAAGCGGCAAATACGTATTTCAGTGTTTTTGACCATTTAATAATTGCCCAGAAAAGTGATTTTAAGTTTGAAGAAAGAAATAGAAGACCACCGCTTGATGAGGTAAACTGCCTAATGTCTTTTTTATATACTCTTTTAATGCACGATATCAGGTCTGCATTAGAAAGCGTAGGGTTGGATTCCTGCGTTGGTTTTTTACACAGAGATAGACCGGGCAGACCCAGCTTAGCATTGGATATTATGGAGGAGTTTAGACCATTTCTGGCGGACAGATTGGTTCTTTCGCTTATTAATCGTGAGCAAATCCGTAAGAAAGGATTTCAAAAGATGGAGTCAGGAGCTGTTCTTATGAATGATGATACACGTAAAGAACTTCTGGTAGCATATCAAAAACGAAAACAAGAAGAAATAATACATCCATACTTAAAAGAGAATATTCAGGTAGGTTTATTGTTTTATATTCAGGCATTATTATTGAGTCGTCATTTACGTGGCGATATTGACGGATATCCGGTGTTTATTTGGAAATAAAAGAAGGAAATTATGCTGGTATTGGTTAGCTATGATGTGAACATAAAGAGTGATGGGGGACCCCGTCGCTTAAGACGAGTTGCAAAAGTTTGTAAAAATTATGGACAGCGTGTGCAGTTTTCGGTCTTTGAATGTGTTGTTGACCCTGCACAGTGGGAAGTTTTTCGTAAAAAGTTGATTAATGAAATTGAGCCGGAGAGGGATAGCTTGAGATTTTACTTTCTTGGCTCAAACTGGAAACATAGAGTAGAACATATCGGGACTAAAGAAACAGTTGATTTAGATGGTCCGTTAATTGTATAAAAAACTATGTGCGAACCTATAGTGATGGTAAAAACATAGGAAGGTTCGCATTGTGCAGAAACACTTGAAATAATGCAGGTTTATGAAAGTTATAAAATTTGTGTTCTTTGAAAAACAGAATAGGAAACATATATACGCGAAAACAATGCAATACTTCCTTATACTATAAGGGAATATTGTAGCACAGTCGCCCCTCGCGTAGGGGCGTGGATTGAAACTGTCTGCTAATGCCTTAAGTAAGATCTTAGCAAAAGTCGCCCCTCGCGTAGGGGCGTGGATTGAAACCTCTATGTGTGCAGGTTGCTTAAAAAAATGGATTGTGTCGCCCCTCGCGTAGGGGCGTGGATTGAAACCCTTTAAAGATAAAAAATGCAGCAGCAGCTATAACGTCGCCCCTCGCGTAGGGGCGTGGATTGAAACATCTGATAGTATGTCAGCAATAACTGGCCGCTGGGAGTCGCCCCTCGCGTAGGGGCGTGGATTGAAACATAAAATACTGATGCGTGAGAACCTACTAAACACACGTCGCCCCTCGCGTAGGGGCGTGGATTGAAACAAAATATCCATCATTGGCTTCCCTACTTTTGCTAAGTCGCCCCTCGCGTAGGGGCGTGGATTGAAACATAATACTCAGGAAACGGAGTGTTTCTAATATCCGGTCGCCCCTCGCGTAGGGGCGTGGATTGAAACACAGCAATAGCGGGACTCAATCTAAATGTTTGGAGTCGCCCCTCGCGTAGGGGCGTGGATTGAAACATTATTAATAGGTTTAAGCATATCTAATAATTTTGTCGCCCCTCGCGTAGGGGCGTGGATTGAAACCTGGTCTTTTCATTCTTTTAAATCCTCTATGGCCTGGGTCGCCCCTCGCGTAGGGGCGTGGATTGAAACGGGCAGGAGATAGATAGTACTGCGTGGAATAAGGGGGTCGCCCCTCGCGTAGGGGCGTGGATTGAAACAATCATTCCACACCTCCCATAATCTTTAGACTGCAAGTCGCCCCTCGCGTAGGGGCGTGGATTGAAACATGGTTTATAGTTAAGACATATGAGGAAACTAAGGTCGCCCCTCGCGTAGGGGCGTGGATTGAAACAAAGATAAAAGAACTCCGTACTCTTTAACAAAAATGTCGCCCCTCGCGTAGGGGCGTGGATTGAAACCATCATTATCTTCGTCCCCTGTCATTATCCCAAACGTCGCCCCTCGCGTAGGGGCGTGGATTGAAACAAACATATTTTTGACGGGTGACTGTGCAGCAAGAGTCGCCCCTCGCGTAGGGGCGTGGATTGAAACTAAATATGTCCTGTTCTCGAGGTAATACGTTAGAAGGTCGCCCCTCGCGTAGGGGCGTGGATTGAAACATTTAGAGGTATAAAACCTAATTTTCTATCTCTGTCGCCCCTCGCGTAGGGGCGTGGATTGAAACTAAAATATATGGTAAAACATATAGACAAACGCATAAAGTCGCCCCTCGCGTAGGGGCGTGGATTGAAACTACCATCCGGAAGTGTTGAAATCAGATCAACACAAGTCGCCCCTCGCGTAGGGGCGTGGATTGAAACGAAAAGAAGTATCCAGACGATAAGCGACCACGACAGTCGCCCCTCGCGTAGGGGCGTGGATTGAAACAGGCGACAGTAATTCAGGCGACAGGAATTCAGGCGTCGCCCCTCGCGTAGGGGCGTGGATTGAAACTTTGAATATAGTCAATATCGCGCGGCTCTGTAAACGTCGCCCCTCGCGTAGGGGCGTGGATTGAAACGCTTATGGAACAGAAAGTCAAGCAGACTTAGCGGCGTCGCCCCTCGCGTAGGGGCGTGGATTGAAACCGTCCAAACGCCATCAATTTTACATCTTGCTTTCGTCGCCCCTCGCGTAGGGGCGTGGATTGAAACAGGGAGTATATCGGGGTAGTAATGGGACGTTATGGGGGTCGCCCCTCGCGTAGGGGCGTGGATTGAAACAATGATATTCCGTGTCCTATTCGCGGCTCTATCGCATGTCGCCCCTCGCGTAGGGGCGTGGATTGAAACTATATAAATAGCAGGAGTTGTTTTAAAACCTCCCAGTCGCCCCTCGCGTAGGGGCGTGGATTGAAACGTTTCGGCGCTCTTAACATATCCCACGTTTTGAGTCGCCCCTCGCGTAGGGGCGTGGATTGAAACTATGATGATTTTGATTGTGTTTGTAAAAAAATATGTCGTCTATCTCGCGTAGGAGCGTGGATTGAAACTTAGTGGCTTCAATTATGGCGTTTCCGATTGCCTTTGTCGCTCCTTGCATAGGGGTGTGGATTGAAACCGGCAGATATGGTCTTTTGCTAAGTCTACGACGTCGCTCCTCGCGGGAGTTGGAAAATTAAATGTAAAGTATGTGGGTTGCAGGGAAATAATATTTTTCTTGCAATGTGATATAATTAGAATATTATATACGAAAAGAGGAAAATTAAAATGAATAGCAAAAAAATAGGGGATTTCTTCAACGGAAGAAGATTTTTTGAGATACCAAAATACCAAAGAGGTTTTGCTTGGGAAAAAAGGAATATTAGAGAATTGTTTGATGATATAAAGGAAGCGATAGATACTACTTCAAACCACTACATAGGGACATTAGTTCTCTCTAAAAAACAAAACAAAGATGAGCATTTTTATATTGTTGATGGGCAACAAAGAATAATAACGATAACATTAATAATTAATGCATTACTTGAGTATCTCAGCGAATCTGATGTTAGTTTTTATCGCAGGCTCTATATTAAGGAAGACAAAACATTTAGATTGAAAATGTTGGGAAAGGATGATAACTATTTTATCAATTTGTTGAATGAGATAATAAATGAACCGGAAAATAAAAGCCAAAGATTATTGAAAGAAGCATATGAAGAAATCCAATTAATAATTAAAGATGTTGGCGACAAGAAAGGCTTTCTTGATTCTGTGGGGAATTTAGAAATGATGGAATTCATTGAAGAAAGTGAAGGAGATGCGATAAGAATATTTCAAACAGTTAATGACAGAGGTAAGCTTTTATCTAATATGGAAAAAGCCAAAAGTTTGCTTATCTATTTTTCAAATAAATATTTAGAGAAAAGACTTGACGATAAGGTAAACGAAATATTTGGCGAAATATTTGAAATATATGACGACATAAAACATATTGGTGAAACCGTTGGCATCACTTTAATAAAGAATATGGATTTTAATGAAGATGATATTATGAGATATCATTTTATCTCGTTTAGCGACGAAAATTATGATCCTGCTGCTTCATATGTTTTGAATTATCTTAAAAGCAAGCTTGCCGAGTATCGTAGAGATGATAAAGTAAATGAATATCGGAATATGGAAACCTTTATTAATGACTATGTAAAAAGTCTCTATACCTTTTTCAAATCGTTAAAGGATTTATTGGAAAGAACAAAAAATATAGAAAAATATTATAAAATACTTAGTATTTTAGGGATTTCAGCAACATTATATCCCTTGATTGTAAAATTGGAAACATTAGGAATTTTAGAAAAGAACCTTTCCGGGAAGGAATATAGTCAATATACATTCCTTGATCTCTTGGAAATAATAGATGTTCGAGTTTATAAGATACCAAAGTCCGACCCAAGGGCAGACATTTCAAGATTTGCGTATATGATAAATGATGAATTGAAAGAAGATAAAATACAAGACTGGCTGCTATCGTATAATAAACAATGGACGAGCAAAGAAAGATTCTTAACATATCTGAATGAAGACATCTATAGAAATAGTGCTTTGCCGCATATTTTCATAGAATACTGTGAAGAAATCAATGGTAGAAAATACTCAATTGACGAACTAATAAATTTTGTAAACAAAATCCCAACCATTGAGCATATATTATCAAAAACGCCTAAATTTACTTATAAATCTGTTGGTTTCAAAAATAGCGAACATTTTTTAGAATATGAAAATACATTGGGCAACTTAACAATTTTGGAAAAAAGTATTAATAGCACAATTCAAAATAAGCTTCCATTTGATAAAATTCCATTTTATGATAAAAGTCTATTCAAAATGACTAGAGAATTATCTTCATTAATCCATAGAAATAAAAAGTTTGTTATGAAAAATATTGAGGAAAGAACGAAGTATTTGGTTGATAAAATATCAGCACGATGGTGGTGCTAACGATAGAAAATTACCTAATTTTTGCTATACCTGACAATGCTTTTGTAATTTTTTCCTTCTAACCATTTTCTCTTAAAATAAATTTTAAATTCCAACTTCAAAATTTCCCCTTGCAAAAAGTTAAGAATATATTATTCTTTCCCAATGTTAACCAACTACATAACTTTCCAAGACATTCAAAAAAGAACTCACGAGGAAAATAGAATGGTTATAATCCGGTGCAATAACTGCGAAAATAAGAAAATCGGGAATCATGTAGATTGGATAAAAGATTGCATAAGAGACCAAAAATACTATTTGCTACATAGATGCTCAGTTTGTAAGGCTGGAACAAAGCTGAAAGAGAGGGATTTGACGAAAATTAAAAAAACACTGGAAATATAAAGTAACAAATTATAACTATTGCAATTATAACAAACTGGTGGAATAGTGGTTTTGGGGAAGAAAATATTGTATAAAGATTAAAATTAAATCTTAGAAAATGACTTTACTTAAACTTATAATCGTTTTTTTTCTAGTTCAATGTTTTTTTAAAACGGAAAGTATTTTGGAGAAATTTTACTACAAAAAGGTACAAAAGAAAGAGATTTTGCTACAGGAAAAAACTTCTTTAAGAATATTTAAAATAATTTTACAATTTTTAATTTTCTTTAGCAGTATAGAGGAGATTTTATCTGGGAAATTGCTCCCTCCAATAAATATTATCCCTGCAATTGTATGCATTGCTTCCATTATTGTCGGAATAACATTAAGAATTTTAGCTATTAGAGAATTGGGAATATATTGGTCGTATAATATTGAAATACTAAGAAATCACAAACTAATTAAAAGTGGTATTTACAGGTATCTATCACATCCAGCATATTGGGGTAATATTTTTATTCCTGCTTTCTTTTGTCTTGTAGGAGTATCTTATACAACATTTCTAAGTCTTATATTTATTAGTTTTTTTGGATATTGGCGTTCCCACTTGGAATGTTGCTTATTGAAAAATAATAGCTGTTGACCTTCTATTTTTTTAGTATTTCAAATTCTGATTTTTAGAATTGAGATTTTAACATATTATCTATAGCTTTTTTTAAGTCGCGTAGGATTTTAAAAAGTAATTTTTTGACTGATGGTGTCCATTAATAAGTTAATAACATCTAATAAAGTTGACTTATCGGATATTTCACTATGATGAATCATGTTTTTTAGTATCCTTTCTTTGTTTTGTATATATACATTATGGTTATTTAAAGCCCGTAGATTTCTAAAACTATGGTTTAAGTTAATCAAGAAAGCTGGTGATTCCAATAGAAGACTTCCAACATTAGAAATCGCAGAAATAGGATTAAAAAATCCTGCAGTACCTAACCCTATAGACAAAGTGTTTTTTCCTAATACTTTAACATTTCCCAATGCTTTTCGCTTTAGAAGATTTTTTAATTCTTTTTCAAATATAACTTCAAACTCCTTGGTAATCTTATTCTTTATTAATAAAAGCTCCTGGATATTATAAAGAAACCCTTCGTAGCTATTTTTATTTACAAACTCAGTAGATTTCCTAACTAATTCCTCATAACTATTTCTAAAAGAGCTATTTTCAATAGGGCGTCGTAATTCATATATGTCTTTAAACGAAAGCAAATCTATCAATTCTAGAGGAATTGCCCTTTTGTGCATAGTTTCAAAAGCCAATTCCAAAAATATTTTGTAAAATATTTGTAACTCAGATAATAAAATTTGGCGATGTTCAATATCTGCAAGACTATAATCTATGTAGTTTTCTTGAGGTAAAGCACTTTCACAATTTACTACACGTGCTCCGGATATATGATAAATCAAGTTAACAAAATTTAACAAAATTTTTTGTTCGTTTTTAGGTAAAATTGATATGGTTGTTATAATAAATTCACGAGATAGAACTTGTTGAGATTCTAATTGGGTAATTAAAAAAAACAGTGTCTTATGTGGCATATTTGTTAAGTTTCTTCTAATAATTGAATTTTCATTTTTTAATTCTTTTACAAGATTGTTCTTGAACCATGATGAATTATCTATTACTTCCCAATTTACAACTTTATTTATATTTTCTTTATAAAACGCTATCATATCTATTTTTAAAAACTTCTTAATCTTTTTTGTGTCCAAATAATCTATTACATGTTCCTTGTCTTTTCGGAGGGCGGGAATAATCATCTCATTATTTAATAGTATAGGATTATCTTTAAAAAGATTATATGCAAACTCATGTGTTAAATGTGATGCAGCACACACAACTGTATTTTTTGTGAGGAGAATAATTTTCAACTTTCTTTCTATTTCTTTCCGAAATTTATTTTTGTCGTGTTTTTGTCGGACAATTTTATAATCAAAATCTGTAAAATAAGCTCGTGGGCCATAAAAATTAGCAGGAATTATTTTTTCCATTATCGTTTAGTATATAATATTTACCTAATACTTGTCAACAAAAATAGAATCCTCTTGCTATAACAGGAGACAATTCCCTGTTTCTTGTATTCTCCATACTTTTATTCCATTCCCGCTAACAATTATTGTTGCCACTATGTCGTAAGATTTGATAAAAGAAATGAAAAAAAGGAAGCTAAAGATAATAGATTACGATAAAAAGATTGACATATCAGAATAGAAGAGATAATGAAAATCTTATAAAAGGTGAAAACTATTCGGACTAACAAGTATCAATAAAATAAATTTTAAGCATGAGACACTTATTAAATACATCTTGGGAGATTTGGAATTTTTTGAAAGAAAATGCAGGGCTTGATGTAGAGAATTATGATTCTCATATCGTTAAAGAACTTTGTGAAGGGCTAAGCATTCCTTTCCCTTGCAAAGATTTAGGGGTTGAGCTTCAAGAACAAAACATCTCTTCGGGACTTTTTATAGGAGCTTTCTTAACAGCTATCCAACCATATGCTCAAATGATGACAGACATATGTGCATTTTTCTATCTGCATGATGTCAAAAAAACTAATAAGGAGATGAAAATACTATTTGATTTTGGGAAAGGGATAGAAGATTTAAAATTTGATATAAACCACTTTAAAGAAACGCTTTGTAAATATAGAAAAATTTCTGAGCGTATGACCATTTATGGTTGTAGTCAAAATGAATTATGGAAGCTCGCACAAATATTTAGAGACCTTTGGGAATATAAGCTTCAAACTTCTGATACGGGAAACTGGTTGTTAGATTATGAGCAAAATAAAAAATTTAACTTTCCACTTCCAATTTTACCATCTACGGGGATAAAAGAGATTGATTCATGGCTCCAAAAAGTATGGCATATTTTGGAAACTATTATTCTTGAATGTAGAAAATATGGTTCAAGCCTTGATGACCTTAAAAAATATGCCCATACATGGCAAGAAGAAAATTCAGAAATAAAAAATGAACAAGAAGAATCTTACGAGTCTATAAAACATTCTCAAGAACTTCCAAATTTCAAAAAATGGGATCCGTGGACACTTTATATTTTAAACAGTGATAGATGGCCAAGAAATATGTTACGAGGGCTTTTTGGCTTTAGCGAGAAACTTGTAAAAATTCCAGAAATTGAACGTATAAGCGAAGCTCAACCCATTATTCAGCAGATACAAGAATTCTTCTCTAATCTTCCACATTGGGAAGGGAAAAAAGAATTACTTATAAAAGAACTGTTAGATTTGTTAAATCTCCCAATTTGGAATAAACGCCATGAACTCTATCAAACATGGGTTTTAACGCAGATAGACAAGGCATTGGAAAAATATCCACGGACTATTTATCATGTAGAGGGTGTGTTAATTCTCAGGTTTTCTGGTACACATGTGGGAAGTATAGAAACAGAAAAAGGAAGAATCCACATTTGGAGTGAGTTACGTTCACCATTAACTAACCCTATTGGAGAAGGCCGTAAAGGGCATATTCAACCCGATTACTCACTAACTTTTGAGCCTATTACAGAACCATCTCAAACAGTTTTGGCAATAGAATGTAAGCAGTATCAAAGAGCAAAGTCTAAAAATTTTGTTGATGCACTTACTGACTATGCAAATGGTAGACCTAATGCTAAGGTTATTCTTGTAAATTATGAAAACATACCAGAGAAAATGTTGAGTCAAATAGATGAAAATTTAAAGCTAAGGACTTTGCCAATAGGGAACTTTATACCTGATAGATTAGAAAAGTTCAAGATTTTTAAAGATGCTTTTATCCAATCAATGCCTAACTTTACCAACTTTGGGAGAAAACTCGCCCTTAAAGAATTGCAATTTGACTTAATTGCCGTAGATATTTCAGCTTCTATGGAAAAAATTCTTGATGAACAAAGAGTTTTGAAAACTCTCCAAGTGATAATCAATGCTTCTCCTACTGCTAAGTTACTAGCAATTAATACATCCGCAACAAGAGAATGGCCAAAGGCAAATATTGGACTTAATGAACTACTTACTCTACCAAGAAATGGTAGTACCGATCTCCCCTCCGCCCTTTCAATTTATGATTTATCAAATTGCTCGGTTATACTTACGGATAATGATGGTTGGAATCAGTTAAACAAAATAAGTATTTTACCTTATTTAGTTATAGAGGCAAGAGCTGATAAAACTTTAGAGTTTTATTTCAGAGATTAGGAAAAAGGATACGACAGGAGTGCTTGCTTACTCGGCATCTTTAATTAAGAGATATGCTTGATATATGAAAGTTGTATCACAATCCTAATAATCGGTTAGCAAAAACAACAGGCAAATTCATGGGGATGGAAAAGTATATCTGTATGCAATTTAACTGTTTTTCAAGATGTATCAACTGAAAACATCCTTTTGAATAAGTTTTATTGACGAATTGTATGAGCTTGAGTTCATAAAAGGTGGTTACGATGCACTTGTCTCAGACATTCCGGGGGATTTTTTATTTGACATAATGTAGAAATAAATGTAAGGATGTAGGGGAGGAACCGATGGAAATAGAATTCTCTCAAAATAAGGCTATTTGGGAACTCATTATTAGACATCATAATGGGGCTCAAGAGATAGAACCATTTTTTGTGGATGAAATTATTAGTCTAAGGGGTTTTGCGGAAACAGGGGAGGAAGGATATACAGGTTTGTATAATTGGCTTAGAATACATCACAGTAAGTTTTTTCAAAAATATGTAATAGACAATGCCCAAAACGGGGTGGTAATTAAAATAGTTAAAGCGTTGAAAAAATATTTTGGAATTTTATAAAACAATGTAAACTTACTTGAATTATAAGGGAAAAATTGATTTTTAAAAAGAAATAATAATTTAATACTTATGGAGGATATATTATGGCATGGGTGTTGTGGTGGGATGGAGTAATTGAAACAATTAGCGGAATAACTAATGCTTGGCAACCAGAAAGATGTAAAACTGAGAAAGATTTTGAAAATTCTTTATTAAAAAAGCTAC
Source organism: bacterium (assembly GCA_041649255.1). NCBI lineage: Bacteria > bacterium. The sequence continues at coordinate 114,845 of JBAZNK010000009.1, read as the reverse complement.
AAGAAGAGTTAAAAGACCAAAGAATTCAATCACAATATGGATCGGGAGCCCAACGTGTTGATATTGTTATTGATAAAAATATAGCTATTGAGATAAAAAAAGACTTAAAAAATACTTCCGTATTACAGCGACTTATTGGACAAATGGAATTATATATTAAAGATTGGGAATATTTATTTATTATCCTTTGTGGGAATATAAAACCTGATTTGTTAAAAGATTTAAAATCTTACATTGAGAATAAAAATTCTGAATTGGGTTGCATCTTTAATGATAGAGTTGTTTTGCTTATTAAAAATTAATTGTTTCCTCTTATTCTCAAATCCATTGCTTTTACTCCCAAAACTATTATTTTTTTATATTGGTTCATTTATCGGACTATTTGCAACCACTGTTTACCCCACTTTTTTATATTTTGGGGTGTTAATGGCAAAGCAAGGACATCACTATCTTTCTCCTTTAAAGTAAAATAACCGTCCCGCTTTTCCTTGACTGTCAATATAGTCCCGGGTAGCCAAATTTGTCTTATTCCTTTTTCTTCGTCTACCGCATGAATTTCCCCGAATGTTCTATATTTTTCTCCGATTTTCATTTTTCTCCTTTTTAAGACTTCCGAACAAAAACAATCTCACTACTCCTCTCTTTTTTGAAATAAACCCCTCTATTGTCAAAAAAAACATCTCTATAAAGAAATTTAAGCAATAGGTATAGTGTTATTTTCACAATCTCATCTTTTTGAGACATTTTTCCCATATCTTCCAATTCGGGTGGTAAAACTATAAACCGTTTTTGTAGCCAATTGTTATATTGCTTTACGTAAGGCATCTGCTGTTGATGTCGAATTGGCAAGTTTTCTTTGCATTCACCCAGCAGTTCTACAAAAAATTTTAACCTTCCCAATGCTCGCCTATATTCAATGTATTTTTCCTTAAACCTTGTTAAATTTCGGTTAAATATATCAAGCTCAAACTTATTAATCAGGAAAGCCATTATCTCTACGAAGAAGCAAAATCCCTCTAAGTATGCTTCAAAACTACTTTTTACTTCCTGTCCCAATGACATACTTGTCTTTCGTGAAGGTAAATTCTCCGAAAAATATTTGTTCTCCATCAACTTTTCCTCCCAATGTTTTTACAATATCCCCAAGGATAGAAAATAGTTTTTTCTTATAACTTTCCTCTATCCCCGCATATTCTTTTAATTGTTTGTCATACCGTTTTTCCCAGCTTGTTGATTTAAGCATAAAATCCTATCCTTTTTGTCGGTTCTTTATGTATTTTAGAATATTCTGCCTCCGAAGCACTCAATAAATCCTTCATATTAATTGTAATATCTTCTTTTGACCGTGATACTGCTTTTATGATTCCGCATAATACTGCATTCTTTATATATCCTCCCGAAAATGGGAATTTAGTCGCAAGAGCCGAGAAATTAACATCTGTAGCTATAGTTATATTTGTAGGAATCAGCATCCTCCATATCTTTTCTCGCTCATTAGCTCCCGGAGTATCAAAATTGATTTTGGAAGTAATCCGCCTATTTAATGCATCATCCAACATTACTTCTCTGTTTGTTGTCATAATTAATATACCTGTAAATTCCTCTATTTTCTGTAAAAAAAGCAATAGTTCCCTGTTATATGAACGGTCAATATGTCTTTCCCCGTCCACCCGCCGGGATAAAAGCGCATCCGCTTCATCTAAGAGCACTACGGGCTCTTCTTTTTCGGCAATCCGAAACATTTCTTCTATATGTTTTTCCGTGTTACCTACCCATTTTGATATCATTTTACTATAATTTACCACATATAATTTTTTATTTAACTCCTTGGCAATTCCTTCCGCAAGCAAGGTCTTCCCTGTGCCGGGAGTGCCACTGAACAATAGAATACAACCATACCCTTTCTCTATAGTTTTAGAAAGCTGTATCTTTTCGTTGATTGCTTTTCTATTTTTGATATAATTAATTAGCTCTTCTACTTGTTGTTTGTTTGATTGAGAGAGAACCACCGATGAAATGTCAGTTCTTGGGTTTCTTATGGTAAAAAGAGTTTGTGTATCTTCTTCGGATTTAGGTTTCTTGCTTTCAGTCGCCTGAATTCCAAGAATATAGTTTAGAATTTTGGGGTTAATTACAATATTCGTCTCTAAATAATTTTTATTTCCAAACATGAATTCACTGGCAAGAAAAATCTTATCTTTCATCAGTTTAGCGGAAGGTGCGAAGAATTTAGTTTTTTCAATAACTTCATTGGAGTTAGAGGCAAAGAATCGGAGAACTTTCCCAATTTCTATAAAATGGTCTCCACTCAAAGTCATAATTAAAGTAAGCATAAAAAATTCCTGCTCTTCTGTACACAGGGAATAATCTCTAATTACACTCAAAACAGGAAAGTCTTTGTTTCTCAGCATTGACAGTTTCATTTTTATCTGCATTCGTTTCCTCAGAGCCGTTGTTTGTTCAATATCAGTTTCCCCTCTCACAAACTGTAGCTTTTTAAGCATAGCAGTAAGTGTCTCCCATTCAGCGAATAACTCCTCTTGTGATTTATACTCCTTTATATCATTTGTAATTATTGTCTTTTCATCCATTTTAGTTTTTCCTGCCTTCCACAAATTGTTTCATTCGCAAATATACACTTTTATCTATTAAATGCTTTGATTTTAATAGAGTTTTCATAGTCAATAATTGTCCCTCCGGGTCAGCAATTAATACTTCTAACCTCGGACAGCCAAGGAGGAATCCGTTTGCTTGTTTCCAAGCATTAGCATTTTTGTTATCCAAATTAAACTGTACCTCAACATATTTGAATTGCTTCTGCGAAGCCGCCCACTGCCCTTTCTTACCCCTTATCCAGCCGGCAAATCGCATTAGTCCATGCCTGTTTCGGTCGATATTTTTTACTTTATATTTATCCAGAATTTCTAAATGGCTGGCGATCCAATCTTGATGCGTATCTGATACAACAAACTCTGTCCCATCAGGAGCTATCCAAAGTCTTGCTACCTTACCAAATTCTATTTTATTCATTTTATTATCTCCCCAACCGCATTGTCCCAACAGAACTTCCATCCGACCTAAATTTTACAAAATGTTTATTTATTATTTCCATTGATGGAACATAATGAATCTCATCTACTTTTCCGTCAGGCTCTATGTATAACCCAAGTAAACCGGGATAATTGATACAGCATCTATGGGAACCTTCAGTTTTCTGTATCAATTCAATGGCGTCCTTCTCGGAAGTACAGTCAGGTAATTCTACGGTTTGGTAGAATGCTGCCATTAGTCTGCGGATATAACAGGCAGGGAATCGAGGTAATTTAATTGCCTTTTGGTAGTTTTCATTGTCTAATTCCACTACATATTTTAATATTTCCATATCTACGCCTATTGCTTCCAAGTAACTGATTGGAATTTGTCTTTTTAGATAATGCCATTGTGCCCGATGAAATTCAAATTTTCTGAGATTAGCGTATCCTGTGGCAAGCATAAGTTCTGTATCATCCTTCCCGCAAGTCTCTAATTTCTGTTTTAAATAAGCTCTGATGTTCCGCCCATACTGATAGTCTTTTATCGTATTAATGGGCGGATTACTTAACCCCTGCACATTAAACGGAAACTTAGTTTTTTGTTGTTCCATTTTCCTCCTTATGCCCCCGCTGGACAAAGCCCGGCAGTTTTGTTTTTTATAAGACTATGCTTGCGTACATATATCCCAAGACTTAGCGAAAATTGATAGCACCCATCGGTTATAAGCATTACCTTATTATGTTTCTCTAATGCCGTATAACATATTTCTTTTATCTCCCGAACACCACCATTAGGAGTATTTTCACAACTTGAAGAACCCGTCAATCTCCCGCCACCATAATCAAACTCTACATTCGAGATGCAATCGATTGCACCCTGCCAATATTTTGATTCCACTGCGATTAAATGTTTGCTTTTTCTGACCTGCTCAAAAGTTAATTTATCAACAGCCTCTTTATTTAACCAATTGTTAGGGTTGTTCACTTCTCTTTCAAAATAGCACTTTAGGCACAATCTGTCCCCATCTACATCTACATAGTAGTTTTCCCATGTGTAATTTTCTGCCATAATTCTCTGACAGTCAGAACAAGTAAAATACCCCTCAGGTGTTTCATCCTGATGCTCCCCGCATAGGAAGATATGTCCTTTTGGAGTCTTGCTAAAAATGTCATAATAGTTTTTAAAGATAGTAGCTTTGTTGCCACATATTTCACATTCCTGTCCTTTTAAGATATCCTTCTTTTGTTTCCTTTTCTCTGCCCTCCACTGCTTTACTGCCTCATCGTTCATTTTATTTATATCTGGCAATGACCACATATTTTAATTACCTCCTTTTATTATTCAACCGTAGCTGTTATTTTATCTCCATGGTATTCACATTCTATTAGTTCTTTGGTAGCATTAATCTCTCCCTGCATATACCCATCGAAACTAATTCTTACCCGTTCTATCCCGCGTTGATTCTTAAAAACAATCCACTTGATATCTTTCATACTGCCCCCGCTTTTTGGTTTTTGTGCATTAGAACTAATTCGTCCGATGCTTCTTTTACTGGGATAAACCATTCAAGTATCCCCAGATTATCACAAGACCAGAATATTTCTTTACCTATATGACCCGTACCATTTACAGTATGGTCTGGGGTTATAACATTTTCGAAAGCCGCCTCTAAGGCTCTTCCCGTTGAGCTATTCTCACAGGGGACAGATTCAATAGTATGCGTCTCGCTGTCTTCTATAATCAGGAAGCCAAGACCGCTACACCAGCTCCCGCCGAAGCCCTGGATTTTGCCCTTATACACCGTGACATGGTAGCCTTTTACAGCCGAGCAATGCTTATTCACTTTTATCTCCTACAGGACTCCGGCGAGAGTGCCCGTTATCTCCTTCGTTCTTTTTATTATCCTGTTTCCCGATTTCTTTACCTATCACCATTTTCATATCTTTTACCTTGGCACCGAATATCTTTTCAATCATCTTTTGAATATTTGCACAGGCTTTGTAGCTTTCAGATTCAGGGTCTTTTTTGCTCAAACCATAATACTCCCCATCAAAACCTGCCATAATTTGGGATGCCCCGTATTCAGGATGATTCTGAAAGTCTTCGGGTTTAATTGTCCGGCAGAATTCGCTGACAGACCACAGGCATCTTGGCGGGTAATACTTGCTCTTATATTTTTGACTTATTTCATAGTACTCTTTGGCGGAAGATTCTACTTTAGCTAACAACTCCGTATCTGTATTATAAGCCGCGTCCCATTTCCGCGTTAACCACCACCCGATATCTTTTATAATCTTATCCTGATTTGGCATTGCATGTCCTTGTTCCATAATAATCGGACAGATTAAATACTCGCCCTCGTCTTTTAAATCGATAGAGCAACTGACTTTTTTGCTAACCTCAGCAAGCGCCCCCGTAATTATAGCCGCATTCAATTCATTCCCGCCCACTTTGCAGAACCCGGATAATTCCTGTTGCCATTCGGGGTTATGTAGAGATACCAATTTTTCTTTAACCAGTTGAAAATTAATATCTACAGGATGCATTCCTTTTTTCTGTAACTCATCATATCGGGCATTCACTTTATCCCAACTACTCTTGGTTTCCCAATTCGGATAAATTCCAACACTTAAATCGAAGCTCTCGCAAGTCCATTCACAAGCCTTATCAGCGGTTTTATCTATCTCGTACATAATCTTCAAATCCTGTATATCAAATAATTGTTTGCCTTTTGGTCGTATGTCCCAATGAAGCGTTCTTCCCATTTTTTTTGACCTCCCTCTAAAGTGTAGATCAAGAAAAAAGTGGGATTGGCCGGGACAAAATGAAAAAATAATGATTTTTATACAAATATGGGTTAATTTAGGGGTTTTTCGACCTATTTAGTAGCAATTTGAGGATAATCCGAGGATAAAAACAGTAAAAAACAATCTTTATCTAACAATTATTACTTTCTTCTTATTTAATTTTTTATTTCCTCAATATTCAATTTCCACTGACCTTTACGCTTAATAAAAAGGAATATTGCTGTTTCTTCTGAAAACCTGTTTTCATAATTAGATATACATTTTAAGGTCAACTCCTTAGCGTTTTCACCTATTTCTTTGTCATAAAGAACAACAAACTGCGTTCCCTTGAATAGATTCATTAATCTTTTTATAATCTCTTGCATTTCTGGAGTAGTCATTATTACTTCTATGAATCTTTTTTCTTCTATTTGCTTATTGCCTAACTTCCCGGAAGAATACATGGCTCTGAAATAATCTAAATCTATACCATTAAGAAATTTCCTCATATTCCCCTCTTGGGATGCTTTAGTTAATACTTCAAGTGTTTTCTGGGGAGTGCTAAACTCATTATATAACTTACAACCAATAAGAAAAATTACTATTGTAAATACATATTTACTTTTTGTCCCCATATCTTGCCTCCTACTTAAAATTATGTTTCAACAAGACAAATAATTAATCCCTGACGCACCGGACACTAAAACCAAAAGTCTCGTAGCAGCCATAAGAGTCAACATAAGCGTTAAAGTAGCGTATGTGAAGTGTCAATGCACCTACCCCGTAACTGTCCTCCGTAGTAGACCACCAGTAACCGCAGATCCCCATATCGCTGAACGCACCACCATCGTAGAACACACCTCTAAAGGTGCCGCGACCACCACCCGGAAGCGCCGAAAAACCACTTTCGTTAGTTGCCTCACCGTTAGGGCTTTTCCAATGTGTTGTGCCTGCTTCTTTCATTTCTCCTCCTGCCACATATCTTCCACGCAAACAGTCGGTAAGAATTGTCCATTCATTATGGGTAGGTATGTGCCAGCCTTCAGGGGCTAAACCACGTGGGTCGTTTACAGCGTACCAATTATATAACTTGCCATAAGTTTTCCCATTTTCCGCATTGTTTTCATAATAACACCATGCGCCAGTGTTTAAGTTTGTCCATTCCTCTGCGTCTTGCACTTGCGGTATGGGGTCACCATTGCGATAATAGCTTACGTTCAGGTTTTCTGCCATCCATTCCTGTTTACCTATCTTTACCGTTTTATAGGTATTTCCGTCTTTATCAGTCATTTGAGTTAAGGAAAAATATTTTACCGGACGACCCTTGACGCAACGAACGCTAAGACCAGACTTCTTGTTGAGATTACCACGGAACACACCATCGTCATCGCAGGACATGTAACGGGTACATCCATCCGTGGTATTGTACTCCATAGTAGACCACCAGTGACCAAGGATTCCCATAACGAGGAACTTACCTAAGCGACAACCATCCGGAAGCGCCGAAAAACCACTTTCGTTGGTTGCGTTGGCGTTAGTACGTAACCAATGACTTCTGCCTGATTCTTTCATTTTACCGCCTGCCACACTTTCTCCACCTAAACGGTCTGTAAGAATTGCCCATTCGCGATCGGTAGGTATATGCCAACCTTCGGGTGCTAACCCACGTGGGTCGTTTACTGCATACCAGTTATATAATTTGCCGTAGGTTTTTCCGCTTTCCGTATTGTTTTCATAATAGCACCACGCACCTGTGCTTAAGTTGCTCCATTCATTTGCGTCTTGTACTTGTGGTATGGGGTCACCATTGCGATAATAGCTTACATTCAGGTTTTCTGCCATCCATTCTTGGTTACCTATTTTTACCGTTTTATAGGTATTACCGTCTTTATCAGTCATTTGTGCCATACTTACTTTACCGGTAAAACCTATAAACAAAAGAGCTATAAAGATTAATTGCCCTTGTTTTGAAATATAGTTACCTATTTTCATATCCACCTCCCTATTTTTTTAATTTTACATACAAACTCATTACTATTGCCCGTATTACCTATCCACAACCGAAACCGTAACTGCCCTTAAATAGACTTAAGAGTAATAGAGTACCCCGAAATTATCGGGGCAATTGCACTTGGCCATTCAAGGGTTTTGCCAAGCAAATGAATTGCTAATCAGATTTCAAAAAATAATACTAATCTACTTTTCACTCTTTTTTCTTAGAAGGTACAAAAAAGTTACATTTTTCTTTGCTACCACATTCATCTGGTTCTTTAAGAACATAGGAACAAATTTGAGGATTAAACACTACACTAGTATTATTACATTTAATCTTACCATCTGCTAATCCCCCATTCGATTCACACTTCATAATATCTCGCCTCCTTTTTGGCTAATGCAAATTTTAGTTTCTCAAACTTTATCTTATTTACATCCTCTTTCTCACTTGTTTAACGGGCAATTACTATTTTTTCTGTTTGGCTAAAATTCTCTGTTGTAAGTTTTATAAAATAAATTCCAGTTGAGAAGCCTTTAGCGGAGAAATTGATATCATAATTTCCTGCCTCTTTCTGCTCATTAACAAGTGTTTGCACCTCTCTGCCAGTAATATCGTGGATTTTAAGAGAAACTATGGTTTTAATAGGGAGTGAATATTTTACGGTTGTGGAGTAATTAAATAGATTAGGAGAAACTTTAAATTCTTCTTTCTTAGCAGTCAATATTTTTTCTTTGATTCCTGCCGGTTCCTTACCAAGTCTTATTAAATATGCATCATCCCCGCCGGCACCAAAAAACCATTCCCATCCTGCAACTATGAAACCATTGTCGGAAGTCTGTTGAACTGAATTAGCATTAAAATACATTCCACCATAGGTTCCCGTCCATAAAACATCCCCAGAAGAATTTGTTTTTATAAGATTCTCAACACCATTTTCTGCGATAATAAATCCCCCATCTGAAGTCTGTCGAACTGAATAAGCCATGTTTTGACTAATTCCACCATAATAAGTTTTTGTCCAAAGAGTATTCCCTAAAGAATTTGTCCTGATGAGATAAACATCCCAATTACCTGCTCCAAAAGAGCGTGTATAACCTGTAATAATAAACCCGCTATCAGAAGTTTGCTGAACGGAAGTACCCATATCCTGATCAGTTCCACCATAAGTTTTTGTCCAGACTGTGTCACCTGAAAAATTCGTTTTTATAAGATAGACATCGGCTCCGCCTGCTCCGAAAGAGCGTGTCCATCCTGCGACAACAAATCCTCCGTCATAGGTTTGTTGAACTGAATAAGCGCCATCATTGCTTGTTCCACCATAAGTTTTTGCCCATATTGTACCACCTGAAGAATTAGTTTTTCTAAGATAGACATTTCCGCTTGACTGTCCTGCAACAATAAATCCAGTATCAGAAGTCTGTTGAACCGAATAAGCATATTCCCCACTCGTTGTCCAAAGTATATTTCCATTAGAATTGGTTTTTATTAACATATCTCCTCCGGCACAGGCAATAATAAATCCGCCGTCAAAAGTCTGCTGAACTGAATTGCCCGACTCATCGCCAGGTCCGCCGAAAGTTCTTGTCCAGACAGTATCACCAGAAGAGTTAACTCGAATAAGATAAACATCCCATCCACCTGCTCCGAAAGAATTTGTTGCACCTGCAACTATAAACCCTCCGTCCGAAGTCTGTTGAACTGACATTCCCTCGTCTCCACCTATACCACCATAAGTTCTTGTCCATAGGGTATCCGGGGCTGATGCGTTTACAATAGCAACAAAGTTAATTAAACATATTCCTATAAAACCCACTCTCGTTGAACGTTTTAACATTATTTCCTCCTATTTGTTTTCCCTAAGAATACTCCGACTTATCAATTAGTTAACTTCCTCCTTGCCCCGTAATAAAAAAAGGGCGCCCGCATTGCTCAGCCACAGCCGAAGCTATGACTACCATGTCACTGACTAAAGAGCAACGAAGCACCCCGAGTTTTCGGGGCAACCCACTTGGCAGTGACATGGTTTTAGACAAGTGAATCGCTAAAAATACTTACTTTTAGATATCAAAGAACATTAACTGTTATCAAATTAAACATAAATTTCAAACTGTCAACTAAAAACAACTCTGAACTTGCGTTCAAAACCTAAATTCCCATTTTATTGAATCTAAAAAGGAATTTTTTTAGGTTATAACACCTTATATGTTATGGTAAGGCTTGTCATGGCTCTAAATTTTACAATCTGGAAGATGAATCAATAATTCTATCTTCCCCAATAGATTATTTTGAGTCTCTATGTGGTATGAATTTGTTTTTCTTATTAACTGGGAATAATAAATTGTAAACTTAAATTATATAGTGGGTATATTCTTTAGATTTTGTCTCTTCTTCTTAAAGAAATCATGCCTTTTTAATACCCCGTAGACTCCTGTATGTCCTACTTTATACCCTAAGCTGATAAAATGTTGTGCTATTTTATTACATCCTTTTTTTCGATGCCTTCTCTTATAGTCTATTATTTGGATTTCTAACTCTTCTGTGATTTTTCTTGCCATGTGATTAGGAATACTACGAAATTCTAACTGTTCCCACCATGGTTCCGGAAGCTGGTCGTCACGGACAGGAAAACGATAATCCTTTGTCTTTGCCATTGAATCTATTAAAAATTTTTTCCTTTCACGCCCATCGGGAGTCTTACAAATAATTTTTTCCCCAAATACTTTGTAAAAGCTTTTTTCATTGAGTCCTTTTTCATAGTTTTTGAACCATTTTGTTTTTTGTAAAAAAGAAAGCATATGCTTTCTATCAAAGTATCCTGAGAAACGATACTGATATTCCCTTCTTCTTTTTTTCCAATAAAGGAATTGTCTCTTGGTTATAGAAAATTTCTTACAAACCTCCTCAACTGATGCAAAGTTTTCTTCCTGCCAATCAAGAATTTCACATTTTTTTCTTGCCTTCGCCTCTTCCCGGTCTGAAATCAAACTCATTTCCTACCCTTTTAAAACAAAAAAGCACGTCTGTCAACGAAAAAACAAGTGTCTCAGGATAAAAGTGAAATAATTGTTTATTTTGGGGGATCAAAAGGGTTGTTGTTCAAGGGAAATAAAAATATTGGGCCAAAAATACGATTTTTTGGATTTTAATATATAGGAGGAGGTGGCATGAAGCAAAAAATCGGCAGTATTATAACAACTGTAGCCGAACAGTTAAACAAAAAAGCACGTCTGTCAACGAAAAAACAAGTGTCTCAGGATAAAAATGAAATAATTGTTTATTTTGGGGAGTCAAAAGGGTTGTTGTTCAAGGGAAATAAAAAATATTGGGCCAAAAATACGATTTTTTGGATTTTAATATGTAGGAGGAGGGGAATATGAAGCAAGAAATCGGCAATATTGTAACAACTGTAGCCGAACAGTTATTAGATAGTTGGACTGATGCTCAAAATGAGTATCAGAATTGCGGGAGGGGAGGAAATATGAATAGCACATCAAATGTGTTAGAAAATGAGGGTGCAAATGTATGCACCCTAAATATGCTACCTGAAGTTCCACATAATGACATCAGGCAGGAGATTTTACAACTTAGAGATACAGTAGAAAGGTCTTACTTGCGGCTGTCTAAATTACTATTTGAAGTCAGACACAAGGGGCTTTACAAGGATTGGGGGTATCCGACATTTAAAGATTATTGCGAAAAGGAAATCGACTTCGGTTTTCGGAAAGCGCGATATCTGACTTTGATTCAGGAAAAGTTACCTGAATTTACTGACAGTTCTACAAGACAAGCGGTTGAAGATCAGTTTGTAGAAATTGGCTGGTATAAAGCAAGTAAAATAGCACGAATTGCAAAAAAAGAAAATGTGCAGGAATTAATAACCGAAGCAAAACAGTTGTCTGCTCGCCAAGTAGATGAAAAAATTAGAGCCTTGATAAATGGCAAACCCGAAAGGAAAACATATCCTAAGAATTTTGTTCTTTGTGAGGATCAAGCCAAAACTGTAGATGAAGCCTTAGAAATGGCTCAAAGACTTGACAAAACATACTCGCCAGGTTGTGCATTATCCCTTATCTGTTTGGAATTCATGAGTAATAGGATAAAAGAATCCAATGAATTGGAAAGTTTACTTATGAAACTAGAAGAAAGATTTCATATTTTCTTGATCGCCCTTGACAAAGAGAGTGGGAACATAACATATTCCCGCGAAAATGCATTTGAAACACAGGGGGAAACAGAACTTCCACTATCTACCAAATCTACTTTGTCTGGCAGGACCACACAGGCCACGGATAACAATAATGAAACTTATGACTTTGTTTATAAAGTTGTAGAAATAGGTGATTTGATAACTTCTGACAATTCAAACTATCCATCAGAATATCAGCCAAGGGACCGAGATAGGATACCTTCACGAGGTCAGATAGAAAAAATTGCAAGGCACCTTAATCCCAACAGATTGCTTGCAGATAATGGCGACTTAACAACAGGAAGTCCGATTATAGGGTCAGACAGTATTGTTGAAAGCGGCAATGGAAGAGTAATGGCTCTTCGCGAATCTACTCTTTACCCCAAGTATAAAATAGCTTTATTCAATAGAGCTTCTGATTTTGGACTTAAGCTGAATAACATTATTAATATGAATAAACCCATATTAGTTAGAGAAAGAACTACTCCTCTGACTCCTGCCGAAAGAATTACATTCACACAAAGAGCAAATGTCTCTAGTGTTGCACAACTGACAAGTCCCGAATTAGCAGGAATAGATGCACAAAGGTTGTCTGATGACATTTATAATAATTTCTATCAACCTGAAGGGAAAACAGCAGAAGAATCTCTGCGTATGGGTAGCAACAGAGCTTTTGTAAGTAAATTTTTTAGTTTAGTGTCTGTAGAGGAAATGTCGAAATATGTTAACTTGCAGGGTGAAATAAATAAAGAGGGAATATATAGGATTGTCAATGCACTGTTAGTAAAAACTTTTGGAGCGGGGCAAGTAATTAGTAATTTTATTGAAAGTAGTGATATTGGTATTAAAAACATAGGCAATGGCATCATGAAAAGTCTTGGCAATCTGAATAAAGCACAACTGCGCATAGAAACCCAAGAATATGATCCAAACCTTTCTATTTCCAATGATATATTGACAGTAGCAAAAGAATTACAGAGAATGAGAGACAATGGAATATCCCTTGACGAACAATATTTGAATCAAGAGCAACTCTTTGAACGTGCTTTAAATCCATTACAAGAAGTTTTATTTATAGAATTACTAAAGAGAAAAAATAGTGCAAAAGCAATTGCATCTCTATTTAATTATTATGCTGAAAGAATAAATAGAATGCCTGTAAAGGATCAAGTATCTGCCTTCCCTTTTCCAAAGGTAAGTAAGGAAGAAATTTTCAATGAAATTAAGAACCTCTCCTCATATCCCTTATTAAAAGCAGTTCAACTTCCTGACCCTCAAAACTCGGATTCTATCAGCAATCTTTGTCAGACTTGTCAAAAGCTGGGGGAGGAATCAAGTTCTGAACAAAAGGTTTATCAGAACTAACAAACCTTTTGTATATGCTCCCTCTGCCTTTGTTGAATTCATCAAAGGCAGAGGGAGCTCAAATCAAAAATGGGGATAAGATTAGGTTTTTAACCCCAAAATCTGACATTAGAAAAGAAGTATCCCTTGCAAGAAAGAGGTTTTTTACCACCAACCCTACTGCTTCGGGCTTGACGAATGGGCAGAAAAGTTTCAACATTTTGGTATCAACACAGAATATAAATTTTTGGATATGACCACAAATAGAGAATATTAATAATAATTCCGGCCGGAATAAAGACTTTTTTGATCTCTAAGTAATATAGAAGAGAAAAATATGAGAATTAATAATGTAGTTATGAATAAGATTAATTTGGTTTGTCTTAAAAAACACCCGACCCGGCCAAAATTGAACTTTTTTTGATCTCGTATTGTAGAAGATAAGAATCAATTTATTGAATAAAATGCATATTTTTGAGAAAAGGTTAGAAGGAATAATAATATATGAAATATTAATACGATTAACATTTATCAAGAATAATAATTCAAGATACGATAATCCCGGTAAAAAAGGAACATTTTTTGATCTCGTATTTTAGAAAGATGCCCATAATAAAAAAATATAAAATAATTAAGGAGGTGAGGTAGTATGATATTGAAAATAAGGAATAAATAGTAGATATTTGTAATTAATGAGACTTAGTTATAAAGTTTTCACTTGGACACATCAGTGTAGCACCGTGCCCAACACAGAAAACTTTCTTTAAGTAACTTTGTTGCGGTTACCCACACAACAAGTTTGATTCAAAGTAAACTTTTTTCTACACCTTAGCCATAGGCTGCTAATTACATGGTAGAAAATTAAACTTTCAGCAGTTTAAAGGATGCCAAATAAAAAAATAGGAGAAAATATGAAAAAGCCAAAGGGAAAAAAAAGGTATATAATCTGCGGGTTCTGTAATAGTAAAATACCGATCCCACTAGTGGAAGTGGAAGAAAAAAGAATTATAAAATGTGATTGCGGAATTAAATTGGTTATTACAAAATTACCAGGCGGAAAGGAAATGGTAGAATATTCGACTTTTTGACGAAGTCGAAAAAATCCTTGCCTTTGAAATTAGTTCAGGTTGGGGTAAAAAAATAGGATGAAAAATGGAAGAGAAACTTTTAATACAATAAGTAAAAAAGAGCAAAAATAGACAAAAAAATCAAAAAAAGTAAGAGTTTATTCAATTTTAAGAACAAAATGGAAGAAAAAAGAATAAAAATAGATAAAAATAGGGTTCCTGCTATTTCGCTATTTTTGAATTTAAGTTTAAATTTCATATCTGTTATAAGGGAGAAAAATATACCTATATATTATATATATATAATATAGCCCCCCAAAAAGCCCTTAATTTGTTATTTTAAACAAAAGTGTGTTACAGGGATATAGTATATGGGAAAATATAATTTGAATGAATTAAAATATCTATGAATGAATTAAAAATAACCGAAGTAAGGCTTTCGCTATATGGTAAGAACGGTATTATAGCCTTTTGCGAAGTAGTTCTTGGGAATCATCTCCGATTAAATGATATTGCTGTAAAACGAACGCAGGAAGGCAAAATACTTCTGTCTTACCCACTAAAAAAGACTCCAGGGGGTGTGGAATACTTTTATTTCAACCCTATTTCTAAGGAATTGGGAGATGAAATAAACAAAGCTGTATCAAACAAGTTGAATGAATTAAGGAGTGAGTTAAATGAACAACATAAAATTCAATCAGGAAGAAATTGTTAAATTTTATAATCTTCTTGGACATAAAGATTTAGGGCTTACTGAAGTCCGAATAATCAACCCGAATGACGATTCTAAACCAAAAATTAAAGGACTTGGTTTTTTTGACAATATAGATGAACTAATAAAAGAATGTGAACAGTGGAATGGTCTGGCTAATATTTATGTTGGTAGAAATCCTCGCCCTTTCAACTTCAAAGACGAATACCCCGGTGCTTATAATAAGATACCCCCCATGCAAACAACAGGTGGAAAATCCATTGATGTAGAATTTATAACCTGTTTTTCCTTGGATATTGATCCAATTAGGGAAAAGAACACAGCATCTACGGAAAAAGAGCATACTACAGCAATTGAAAAAACTATAGAAGTTGCACAAAAATATCCGGGTGCATTTGCAGTTGACAGTGGAAATGGTGGATTAGTTGTTTTACCTATAGAGCCATTCAAACTTGATAGTAATCACAATGAAATAAAAGAAAAAACTCGGCTATGGGAACAAGAAATAAGACCTTTAGTAGAAGAAAACAAACAATTAAAACTTGATGCTACACATGATATTGCAAGGTTGGTAAAACTTCCTGGGACTCTGTCAATTAAAGGAGAAGATACCCCCGATAGACCTCATCGCATTGCAAAAATTGTAACTGAACCCACACAATCTTATTCTACAGTCTTGGAAGAAATATTAAAATTTAACATTACCCCCAATAATCTACTTCAAGGCAATTCGGGGAATATTAAAAATATTCCGACTGAAATTCCAAAACGGTTCGAGAACTTATTAAATGAAAATGGAAAACTGAAAGCTACATGGAATGGCACAAGAGATGACATTAAAGACAAGAGTAGGTCAGGGTTTGATATGGCATTAGCGGACATTCTGGTTACATATGATTTTTCTAATGAGGAAATAGCTGCTATTATGTTAAAAAACCCAAGTGGAAAAGGCAAGGAAGCAACTCCACAATACCTTACTCATACAATAAATAAAGCAAGGAAAGAGAGAATTGGCTACAATGTACCAAGTGAAACAATTCAAGATATAAAACAACAAATTCAGGGATGCAGGATTACTCCAAGACTCAAACAAATTGAAAGGCTTCAAGAAATCTCTGAGTTAGTAAAAACAGATTTGAAAAATATTGGAGTTTTTTATACTACCGAATACGAACGATTTTATTTTGATAAAACTTCCAAAAACTTAATAAATATTGAAAGTCCGGATTTTACAACTTTATTAAATACACAATATGGCATCAATAAAACTGAAAAAGAACATAACTTTGTAATAGAGGATATTAAAGCAGAAATTCAGACAACAGGTCAAAAAACAGAAATTTATAAGTTTTCATATTTTGATAAAAATAATTTTATTTTATACATATTTAATTTTGAGTCTCAAATTTATAAAATAACAGAGAATAGCATAGAGTTAGTAGACAATGGAACTGATGGTATTTTGTTCCTCAAGACATTTGGCTTTGAAAAATTCGAGTTTATCAAAAATACTAAACCGAACGAATTCTCTACAATGTTAATGGAGCACCTTATAGAAAAAATAAATTTTGTAAGCGGTGATGGGGTTAATATAAAACCAGCCAATCAAATTCTTCTCTTTTATTATTATATAATGTCTTTATTTTTTGAATCTCTTTTGCCAACCAAACCAATTTTGCTACTTGTTGGGATAAAAGGTAGCGGAAAGTCATTTACGCTTAGAGCTTTGGGAAAATTACTTTTCGGGAAAAGATTTGATTTGATAAGCCTTTCTAAGGACCAGCGGGACTTTATAAGTGCTATAAGTTCGAATTACTTTGTGGCAATTGATAATGTAGACAGCAAAATAGAATGGTTAAATGATGTCTTAGCGAGCACTGCTACAGGGCAGGCAATATCATATCGCAAACTTTATACCCCTAACGAAGAAATAAAGTTTTATCCAAGGGTTTTTACAGCGATTACTTCCCGGACACCTAAGTTTAAGAGAGACGATGTTGCCGACAGGCTTCTAATACTTAAGGTAGATAAGATTGAGAATTTTATCTCTGAAAATGAGCTATTGACTAATATTTTGCAAAATAGAAATCTGATTTGGACAGAAATTATACAAGAGTTGCAAAAGATTATTAAAAAATTAAAAGAAACATCCGCCACCCAATATACATCTGGCTTTCGGATGGCAGATTGGGCTGTGCTGCTTTTTAGGATGACAGGACAACAAGACTGTATTCAGGAAATTTTGGATAAGATGGAAAAAGAACAGGCGGAATTCACCCTTGATGAAGAACCTATTTTTCAAACTTTGACTATGTGGATAGAACAAGGGAACGAAGGTAGAAGTATTACAACAGGGGATTTATATAAAGAACTTAAAGCAATTGCTGAGCGCGAAAAGATAGACTTTTATTACAAAAGTTCACAGTCCTTTGGAATAAAAACAAAACATATTCGCAGCAATTTAGAGAACTTCTTTAAGATAACAACACACCGGGAACATGGTAACAAAACTACCTACACATTTTTTCCCAAGGAACAAAAATGAAACTTAAATTCACAAAATCAGTTAATAGTCTATCCACTGTAACCAAGTGTAACCACAACTGTAACCATATAAAAAGACCTATTATCAAAGGTTTAGAGGTAATTGGTTACAATGGATAGAGTACATCTACTAAAAGTGTTTTAAAAAAATAATATATATATAATAGAGACATGTAATACAAGGAGATTTATGAGCTTTTACTCTATCCACTTTAACCATAGCCTTTAGATTCAACAATGAATAGGGTTTTGATTGGTTACACTATAAAAACAACTTTAACCCAAGTGTAACCAAGTCTAACCAAAACAGGTTAGAAAAAGGAGGTAAAACATGAACTTAAGCGCGAAGACGGGGCAACAGATTTATAAGGATATAATAAATACCCTTAATAGAATAAAGTTACACATATTAATTTTTGGGATTGATGAGAGAGACCCAATCCTCCAAAAAAAGTTAAAAGAGGTGGTCAAAGGAATGAAAGTTGGGAGAAAGTAAATGATTGTTAAATCGCTTAAAAAGGGGCAAAGTGATAACTAAAAGGTCATCTAAACAGGCTTATACCTATAAAGATACCCCCCTTGGCAAGAAAAAATACCATAAAATCTCTATAAATAAAGGGATTATAGAATTTCCTGTGTTTGTCGCCGGGACACTTCAAGTGCTTAAATGTCTTATATAGAAAGGGGGGTGGGACATATATGAAATTGTTACAAAACTGTTACATATCTTATAAATAACAAAAAAAGGAGGAAAAAGTGGAAAAGATAAAGAAAGTTGAGGAGTTAGAAAAATTTGAATCAGAAATAATACAATTGGTGAGTAAATATGGGAATAACAAGTGGACAAAAATCGCAAGGATTTTATCATCAATGCACCTGCTTGAAATTCGACCATATCAGGTCAAGAGATTTTATACTACACTTGACGTTGCCAAAGTTGGGAATATAAAAAAAGATATACCCGAGATGATTCCCCTGTATACCGACTTGTTATTTACTATGCTTGGTGCCCTTGACCGATTGGAGGCTGTAACACCAGAAACTAAGGCTGCCCCTGGGTATTATATGGCATTTACTACTTTAGTAAAAACCATTATAGACCTAAGAAATGAAATTGCGGAAGCAACGGGGGAAACTGCATGGAACACAAGAGTGATGACGGTCATTCGTGAATGCACCGAATTTTTTACAAAAATCCTGCAAAAACATTTACCAAAGGAGAAGGTGCTGGAAATAATACTTGATTGGAATAATATTATTCCGGCGGTGAATGAAAGGAATCGGATATAATAGGCAAAAATAAAAAAAGTAAAAAATAGTTGGCCAAATAAGACTTTTTTCTGATCTACTATATAGGAGGAGATTTAAAAGTAGATACAGGGCAACCTGAGTAGGGGAGCAGTTACAAACTGCGTGAGTTCGAGCCTCACCTTGCCCGAATGGATAATAGACTTTATGGTATAAAGGAAGTATCGGAACTGTTAGATGTAGAAGAGGCGACAATTTATGCATGGACGCATTACAAAAAAATTCCATTTATAAAAGTTGGTCGCCTCGTAAAGTTCGAGGCTTCTAAAATACAAGAATGGAAGGATAAAATGCCTTCATGTGAAGGTAAAATCCTTTCTAATAGGGGTATGAAAATACTGAGGAAGGAAAAACAAGATTTGAATTCTCAACAATTCAAAACTATAAAACCTTGTAAACTATCTTCAGGCAATAGTAGGAAGGGTTTAACGAAAGGCGTCTATAGATTAGTAAATAAGTCTGGGGTCAAATACGGAATTGATTATTTTGACCCAGTATCATGCAGAAGGATAAAGAAAATCATTTCTTCAGATCCAAAAGAGGCGGAACGTGCTTACAGAAAAGTTCAGGTAGAAATTGAAGATGGAAACTGGGAAGGAAATAATCATAAAGCACCATTATTTGAGACGTTTGTTGCTACTTATCTTGAATGCTGTAGAACTCAAGACAGTAAAACCCATTATATTGCCAAGGTGCAATGCCTTACAAAAGAGGCGGCGAAGGCATTTAATGGGATACGGATTGATCAGATTTCTATTGCCATGATAGAAAAATTTAAAAATCAAAGAGCAAATACCGTCAGTAATGCTACGGTCAACCGAGGTTTGTCTTACTTGAGGCATTTCTTCAATAAAGCTATTGACTACGGTTATCTCAAATCTAATCCATGTTCTAAGGTTAAATTCTTCAAGGAACCGCCGGGTTTGGTCCGTTGGCTTACAAAAGAACAGATTGTTATACTCCTTGATAATTGTCCCGAAGAGATAAAACCTGTGGTAATTATTGCCCTGAATTGCGGTTTAAGAAAAAGCGAAATATTTGCCCTGAAGTGGCAGGATGTGGACATGCAGAACAGGTATATCACCGTCCAACATAGTAAATCCAATAAGAAGAGAATGATTCCAATAAACGATTCTGTTTATAAAGTTTTTGAGAACTTACCCCAAACAGAGGATAAAATATTTAGGATACACAACTTTCGGATATTATTTGAAAGAGCGGTAAAGAGTGCTGGGATTGAGGACTTTACATTCCATTCACTAAGACATTGCTTTGCCTCGCACTTGGCTATGTCAGGAATCAATTTGGCGACTATAAAAGAGCTTATGGGGCATAGCTCGATTCGGATGACATTACGATATGCACATTTGTGCGATGGATGCCTTGAGGACGCAGTAAAGAAACTGCAAATTACGCCATAATATGTAGTATATCCATAAAACAGGGACAGTTATCGCCCCCCTGTTTTTATGACTTTTCTTGACAAGTGAATTATTTAATATAAATTTCATACTAATAAAATTAAAATGTACTATAAAAATGGAAGAGATTTAGAAGAAAAATGTAAGAAATTATGTAAGAAATGGGTTTTATCAATTTTGGAAAAGTATGTAAAGCCTTGTAAATAAACAAATGGAGAGATGGCCGAGCGGCTTAAGGCAAACGATTGCTAATCGTTTGTAGGGGTAATTCCTTACCGAGGGTTCGAATCCCTCTCTCTCCGTTTATCTCGAGTATAATCGAAAGATTTATCTCGAGCGTAGTCGAGAGACTTCAAAATTGGAACTTGAGAAAATTGAATTATGGTATGTGTATGGTGTTCCGATAATAGTTTATATATAGGGATAACCAACAATTTAGACTCAAGAGTAAAAGAGCATAATAAAGGAATCGGAGCACAGTATACAAAAGAGAGATTGCCTGTAAATCTTCTTTGTTATGAAGCAGTTGGAGATAAATTTTTAGCAAGGAAACGTGAAGCACAATTGAAAAAATGGAGTAAAGCAAAAAAGGAGTTGTGGGTTCATGGGTTTCCTTCGATAGGCTCAGGATAAACGAATCCCTCTCTCTCCGCCAAAAATTACTTTGCAATTTTTGGCGAGATCTCAGATAATTTGTCCTGAACAAAATTTAAGAAAACCAAGACTATGGACAAAAAAATTGCCGGGTATATTAATAAACAAAAATCACCTCAGAAAGAGATTTTAGAAAAAGTTAGACAGATCTTTCTAAAAACACTTGTAGATTGTGATGAAAAAATGAATTGGGGCGTCATAACTTTTGCAGAAAATAAGTTCTATATTGTCGCTCTTAAAGAACGAGTACACGTGGGATTTGCAATTAACGGATTAGATAAAGAAGAAATATCCCAGTTTGAGGGAAGCGGTAAAACGATGAAACACATAAAGATTCAAACGCTTAAAGATATTGATGAAAAAAAATTAACGAAACTGATAAAACTGGTGAGTGAAAAGGCTGTATGTAAGCATTGTTAAAGTTAAAAAGGGGGGAATATGAGCAAAGAGAAACCTAATACAGAATGTTGTCCAAAATTTAATCCTGCGCCATGGGATAATAAAATGTTAGAGTGGGATAATAAAAAGTTCATCAAGGACAAGGTTTTTACTATGTTTTTTATGCCGATTAATTTTGGCTCGGTTGTCAAAAGAATGATGGCGAAGATAGAAAAATCCGGAGGGAAAGCACTGGATTGGATGGGACTTTCCGACCATACTTCAAAATGGAATATGGATTTGTATGTGGCAGTTGATAGGGAAATTCCGGATATCGAAAATATTAGTTTAAGTGGAAAATTTTTCAGCAAGGTTTATGAAGGGGATTTTAAAGACACTGGCAGGTGGTGCAAAGATTTTGAAAGCCAAGTAAAAGATAAAAATCTTAAAGTCAAAAAATGGTATATGTGGTACACGACTTGCCCAAAATGTGCCAAGAAGTACGGCAAGAATTATGTAGTAATTGTCGGGGCAGTGGAATGAAAAAAACTTGTTATCAAAACGAAGTGAAGGACTGTATTGAAAACTAAAAAGAGTAAGGTATGGTACGTTTATGGAGTGAGATGTTCGGACAGCACTTTATACGTTGGGATAACAAATAACTTAAAAGCAAGAATAGAAAAACACAACAAAGGAACTGGGGCGAAATACACTCGTTCAAGACGACCCGTGAAACTTCTTCGCTCTGAAAAATGCGGGGATATAGGAACTGCGATGAGACGGGAAAAAGAGCTGAAAAGAATTGGTAAGGTAAAGAAGGAATTGTGGGTGGGAAACAGAAAAAATATTAGCCACGGATTAACACGGATAAAAACACGTACGAAGACAGGGATTAAAGGAGAATACAAAAGACAAAAAATAAAAAGCAAAAGAATATTAGCCACGGATAAAAAACACGGATTGACACGGAAAACAGAGAACAAAAAATTTCTACAGGGACTTGAAGAGACTTTCAAGAGAAAAAAGAAGTTTAACCGCGAATGAAGACGGATAGAAAAAATTCTCACGCAAAGACGCTAAGGCGCAAAGAAAAGTCAAGAAGGGTTTTATGAAAAAATTATTATTTTTAGGGGTAGTTGTTTTATTCTGGGGATGTAATCACTCTACTAAAAATGAAACAACAGAATATATTTCTCCGAATTGGACATCTGATGGGAAAATAGTATTTGTAAAAGATTACAATTTTTGGAAGGATGAAAGTGGACCTTTCGTTGGACATAGAACAGTAAGCGCTAAAGAAGAGCTTACAATTTGCGAAATAAATAATGATGGCAGTGGATTTAAGGCAATACTCGAGGTTGCGGAAGCATCGTCTGACCACTCTTTGGGCATCGGTGCGACATCAAGCGTTGGGGAATGGATAGCATTTTCCAGAGGAGATGTAAATAAGACTCCTTATATATATGTGCTAAAAAGAAATGGTGACTCATTAAAACAGCTTAGTACAGGCAGGTATCCTGATTTTTCGCCAGATGCGAATAAAATAGTATATGAGAAACCAAATCAAGGAATTTGGATTATGAACAAAGATGGAACAAATGACCATCAGATAGTATCAACGGGTAATAGCCCTGCATGGAGTCCTGATGGGGGAAGAATAGCGTATGTGAAAACATCTCAAGAAACTTTATTTATTGCGGATACAAACGGCACATTGATAAATACTTATATCCCTAAAAATGGAGGGGGTTTTGAAGTCCCAGACTGGGGACCCATTGATTCCAACACCGTTATTTGTGATGTAAATGGAAGGGATAGGTCTGAAATTATTTACCTGTCAAGTTCTTCTATTGTTATGTTGGGTTGGCTCAGAACTCCTAAATGGTCTATAAATGGTGGATATTTTATCGGTTATGATGAAAATGGTTATTTTATTATTAAAAGAGATAGCACTAATAAATGGTATCTTAAGCCATAGGGGAAGTTTTTCTTTAAGTTAAAACAAATGAAAGATTTGAAAGTTGAGCAGAAGTTTCATGACTCGAAAGTTCACTTATTCGTGGAAGATGAGGGGGAGAGCTTTTTCAAAACTCCCCCGAAAGAAGCCATAAAAAATGATGTATGGCTTAAACATTTCCCCGAGATATTGGGCGATTTCACCGGTAAATCCGTTTTGGACTGCGGATGCGGAACCGGAGTTATCAGCGCCGCTTTAAGTCAGAACGGTGCTAAGGTGACGGCATTTGATTTGTCCAACGGGATGTTGAGAATTGCCCAAAAAAGGGCATTAAGCTGGAAGCTTGACATACCTTTAGTTGAATCTGCTTTTGAAAACCTGCCTTTTAAGAATAATAGTTTTGATTTTGTAATCGGGGCTATGATTCTTCATCATACCGAACTTGAAGGGGCGGTTAACGAAATAAAAAGAGTATTAAAAAAAGGCGGAAAAATATTGTTTTTGGAGACACAGTTAAGAAATGTGTTTTTACGGGTATTGGTAGAGTCTCCGATTTATAAGATTAGATTTTTACGACACGGGTCGCCTTGTGAAAAACCATTGACTTTGAAGTCCCTAAAGTATATAAAATCGGAATTTACGGGTGTCAGGTTTCATTATTTTTCGTTTATTTTTTTACAGCTTATAGGGAGTATTATTGCGAGGCCGTTGAGGAAAACAATACTGGAAAGAATCGTTCTTTCGTTTTTTATTGCCCCGGATGGGTTTGTTGGAAAGTATTTACCGGGATTGAGGAAATATAGTTACTGGGTGATGATGGAAGGGGAGAAGAGGAAATGAGGAAATGAGGATTTGAGATTTTGGATTGCGGAATTTGGATTTAACAAATTAAAAGAAGAAGATTTGGATTTTCCGGCAGAGAGGGATAACCACCCTTAAACAAGTTAAGGGTGGCGGAATTAAAATATTAACAGAAATAAAAATAGATAACAGAAATTTTCACCGCAGAGTCGCAGAGCTCGCAAAGAAGAAAAAACAACATACACAGAGAAGAAATAAAAACTTGAGTTGAGATAAAAAGACAAAAAGAAGATAAAAGATTTTTACTACAGAGAGCACAGAGTTTAAAACATAGAGAGCACAGAGGAAAGAATACAGACCTTTGCAAGAAAAACAAAAGAAGCAGAAAAAGGGCACAAATTGAATTTGTGCCTACAAACTACTACAAAGAATATTTGGAGTATTTTTAGGAAAAAGGTATAACAACGAACAGGAATTTATACAAAATTTTATATAAAGCATCTTCAATTGTTGATATAAATAAGATAAAAGAGACAGACAAGAATGTCTGTCCTACCACTGAATACAATTTTGCAAAAAATAAAAAAAACGAGTAAACTCTCGTAACAAAAAATAGTTGACAAACTATAGCATTATGGTTTAAGTAGGATAATGCAAAAGGTAACTTGTAATTTTTGTACTCTTGGATGTGAAACCTCTTTGAATGAAAGCGATATAGGCGTCGTAGACATTAAATATTCAAAATCCGGCGCTAATGAGGGCAGACTTTGCAGCCGTGGGAATGCACTTCCTATTTATCTTTCCTCAAGCCAGCGGTTAACTTCTCCTTTGAGAAACGGGCAAGAGATTAATTGGAAAGATGCATTAAATGAAATTATATCGGCATTAAAGAATTATAAAGCTTCGGAAATTGCAATCACTTATGACACAAATCTGACTATTGAAGAGTATTCGCTTGTATGCGAGTTTGCAAAGATAAAAGGGATAACTAAACTGGCATCAAGTTATATTGAACCTGAACATTATTTTAATTATGTTTTACCTGATGTTAAAATTGCGAATTTTGACGATATAAAAGACAGTAAGACTTTCTTTATTATAGGGGATTTGTTCAGCCAGTTTCCGTTAATAGCGAAAGCCATACTTGACGTAAGGTACTGCAGTAAACAAAACAGGATTTTTGTGCTGGATTCGTTTGTTACTCCTACGGCAGGTTTTGCCGATACTTTTATTAAAACAGATGTAGGAAAAGAAGCTCTTGTTTTGCTTGATATGGCGAATCTTGCTAAAGGTAAAACAGGCGAATTAAAAGGTGGAATAGAACAGAGCGTTTTAAGCGGAGTATTAAATTCGTTGAACGAAAGCGAAAAAGCGGTAGTAATAGCGAGCAATTCATTTGGCAGGACTACAGACCCGATGGTATTTTCCGGGATGGCACAGTATTTTGCTTCATCCTTGAAAGGGGATAAGAAATTTTTATGGCTTGGCGAATCGGCAAGCGTCCCCGGGAATGTTGATTTTAGCGAGATATTATCGGGCATTAAAAAGAAAGAAATAAAATGTTTATTAAATTTCGGAGCGATGTCTCCCGTGTATTATCCTCAGATATGGGAATATTTAGATGAACTTGAGTTTATGGCTTCCACGGTTACGATGATGCCGGAACTTGCAAAGAACAGGCTTTCGTATTTATTTATGCCGACGACTTTGCTGACGGAAACCAGCGGTACTATAAAGACGTTTTTCGAGGGAGAAAAGAAAGTAATAAACGGAGTGAAGCCTTTAAGTGGAACGAAATGTGTTGGGGAAATAGTATATGCATTAGCAGAAAACAAGATTAGTGTGGTAAGTCCCGGGAAAACCGTCCTTAAGGAATTGAAATTGGAAGAAGTCTTAAGCAGGGTGAGTAATATGGTTATTCCGCAAGGGGATTTCGTACTTATGGGAGAAAAAACCGCATATCAGTTCAAGGGTTTATTCTCCGAGCCGATAGTTATAATGAATAGTCATAATGCAAAGAAATTAAAAGTAAAAGAAGGTTCCATCGTCGAGATAAAATCTTCAGTAGGCGAAAGCGAATTCAAGGTAAATATTTCCGATAAAGTTCCTGAAAGAGTTTTACTTGTGTCTACGGAATTACCCGAAGCAAGGTCATTATTTGAATTAAATATAAGTTCAGGTATTTGCGAGTTTCCACCGATTGAGGTGAGCGTATGCAAAAGAGATTAGTCGTCGATTTAGATTATTGTATCGGTTGTAAGAGCTGTAGTTCAGCCTGTAAACTGACGTTCAAGGGTGAGAACAGAATTATCGTGTCGGGTGTAGAAACGGTAGCTTATTTGCCGCTTGCTTGCAGACACTGCGAAGACGCGTTATGTTTGAAGGCGTGTCCTAAAGAGGCGATAAGTAAAGACAAGGAAACCGGTATAGTAAGTCGTTCGAGTTTTAAGTGTGTAGGTTGCACGAGTTGCATATACGCATGTCCTTTCGGGGTATTGGATTCTATGCTTTTGAGACACATACCCGATAAATGTAATTTATGCAAAGGCGATGAGGATGGTCCGAATTGCGTATCAAGTTGTCCTACGGGCGCATTAAAATTCTTAACGGATGAAGAGATAACGAAGGTTCAGGTCGGGAAGCAATTTGTGTCGCGGTTAGCATTCTGGAGGCGTAAATGAATAAATGGGCATTAAAGAAATCGATATGGGTATTTCATTTTGCGGCGGCATCGTGTAATAATTGTGACATAGAGATACTTGATACGTTAACTCCAAGATTTGACTTAGAAAGATTCGGCATAAAATTAGTTGGTTCCATCAAGCATGCAGACGTGATGCTTGTAACAGGCTCATTAACTTTAAAAACCAAAGACAGGCTTATGAGAGTGTATGAACAGATGCCGCAGCCGGGGTTAGTTGTGGCAATTGGCGGATGCGCGTGTTCTGGCGGTATGTTTGCGGATGCATATTCCGTAGTAGGGCCGTTCGACAAATGGGTGCCTGTTTCTGCGTATATTCCTGGTTGTCCCCCAAAGCCCGAAGCTATGATAGCAGGAATAGTAAAACTGCTGAATACGCTTTAAGAAAGGGCGAGAAGAAAATTCAGAGAAGAGATTGCAACCACGAGATTTCCACAAGAAAAAACAGAAAGAATACAAAAAATTAGCCCAGCATAGCTGGATAGAAATCTCTCCGGCAAAAGATTCCGGACAACAAGCTCTAACTAACGTAAGAGCTTGCAAGTAATCCGCCTGAGGCGGAAAGAGCTTTCTAATAAGGATTTTCACGGATTAACACAAATACAGAATAAACAATTTAGATAATAAGATACAAGACGAAAAAAGATAGAACAAAGAGATTCTTCGTTACGCTCAGAATGACAAAAAACAACAGGTAAGATGGATTCCTGCTTTCGCAGGAATGACAAAGGAGATGTCTTCCGATAAACAAGCGAAGATTAGCCGCAGTTGATGAATTTTTCTATATATTTTTGAATGTCTTCGGGAGTAGTGCCCAAATCTTTAGTATCAAAAGATTCAAGTCGTTTAATTAATCCGTCGATGATTTTCTGGCTGAAGACATTATGTTCAAGATAAATACTTTCCTGCTCTTTTAGTTTTTTAGCGGATTCTTTGCAGGAGACGGGAAGATGTTTTAGTTCATTTCGTTTTTCGCTGCGGAATATGTTTTTATCAACATAAAGGTCTTGAGTTAGTTGCAATGAAGCGTCATTCATTAAACCGTGTCTTGCGGCGACTGCAATGCCTGCGAGTAAAAGGTGTATGTTAGCAGAACCGTCGGGCGAGCGGAGTTCAAACGTTTGTTTTTCCGGGCAATCCGTTGGCTTTGTGGTATCTTGTTTGTTGACTTGTTTACTCATAGAGTTTTTTAATGCCCAGCCGAGCGGAATTCTGATAAGAGCAGAACGGTTTTTTTCGCCCCAGCAAATGTATGTGGGAGCTTCCTGATGAGGGACCAATCGCATATAAGAAATCGGGTTTGTATTTCCGAAGGCAGTAAGGCTCGGGGCTAATTCCAATAACCCACCAATAATTTTTTTAGCGGTAACGCTTAGTTTTCCGTTATTATCAAGAGTAATATTTTTGTTATTTTTATCGGCTTCAATATGAATATGTAAGCCTGTGCCTGCGTGATTGAAGGCTAATTTAGGGGCAAAGGTAATCCCGACTCCATATTTTGCGGAGATGTTTCGCATAATCCATTTGGCAATAACAATATGGTCTGCCATATCTTCAAGAGGTTCGGGGAGAAATTCGATTTCATACTGTTCAAAGCTTCTTCCATTGAGTGTTATGTTGCCGACTTCAGAATGTGCATATTTTACTTTGGCGCCGATAGATGAAATAGTGTAAAGGATTTCGTCCCGAAGATTTTCGAATTTTACGAAAGGAGAGCTTTCGTGGTAGTTTTTCTGTGGGATTCCGGGGAACCAGTCATTTTCTTTTTTATCGAATATTACATAGTATTCAAGTTCGCCGAGTGTATTGAGGGAGATGCCGGTATGTTTTTTCAGTTGTTCGTGAGCTTTTTTTACGATATATTCGGGAGCGATATCAAGTTCTTTTCCGTTGGAATCAAAATATGAGCATAAGATATTCAGGGTAGGGAGTGGGGCAAAAGGGTTCAAAAATGCCGTTTTGAAGCGAGGAACGACATATACGTCACTGTTAGCGGAATCTATGTATGAGAAAAGGCTTGAGCCGTCGACTCTTTCGCCGTATTCCAATAGTTCGTTAAGGTGGGATTCGTTGTTGATGGCGAAGCTAAGAGTTTTTAGCTTCCCGTCGCCGCCGACGTAGTTAAAATTCAGCATAGGGATATTATTATCTTTTATGAATTTTATGATATCTTTTTTAGTAAATTCCTTGCGTGGTTTTTTAATAGAACAGACTAATTTATCGGCATTTAACTGCATTTTATCCCTCCAATTTTAAGTAGACATTGTTTGGTATAATAAATGTTTTAGGGGAGTTGTCAAATGATTTTTAATTAAATAGAAAATCATTTTCCTGCGACAACAGACTCTAAAATCGCATTGGCAAGATAAGGGGAAAAGAATTGCTTGGCGTACGATTATTATCTATTTATTTCATCAAAATTAACTTCTTTGTTGTTTTGGTGGCCCCAGTGGAAAGGGTTAAGAAGTAGACTCCTGTTTTTAGTCCTTTTGCATTTAGGGTTATATTATAACTACCTGCTTCTTTCTCTCCGTTGACAAGTGTTTTCACGCAACTGCCTGAGATATCGTATATTACGAGTGATGCCTTTGCTTTGGTAGAGATGAAATACGTAATGAGTGTGGATTGAGTGAAGGGGGCAGGTTGGTTTTGAAGCGATAGAGGTTGTGTTTTTTTATTTATTTCTTCTGCGCCTGCGCCATCGCCTAATTTTATAAGATAAACATCATAACCCCCTGCACCATAAGAGGAAGTTTCTCCGACAATGATGTACCCCCCATCAATGGTTTGCTGTGTAGAATGTCCCCAATCGTCTCTGGTCCCGCCATAGATTTTTGTCCATATAGTATCTCCCAAAGGGTCTGTTTTCAGAATCCATAGGTCTTTTTTTGTACCTGAGAAAGTAATTCCTCCTGCACCGACATATCCGCTATCGGAGGTTTGATTAACAGACTCAATAAAATCGAGGTCCGGTTCACCATAAACCTTTGTCCATAAGACATTTCCGATTGAATCTGTTTTGACAAGGTATGCATCACAATAACCTGCACCGTAAGAATAAGTTCCCCCGGCTATTATATATCCTTTATCATTAGTTTGGCGGATGGAAAACCCATAGTCGTCACAATTTACTGCTCCACTATAAACTTTATTCCACGATATGTTACCGGAAGAGTTTAATTTTAGAAACAAGATATTTGCATGACCTAACCCATTTCCATACTCGGTGGCCGTTTCTCCGGTAATAATATAACCATTATCAGAAGTTTGGTGAACAGAATAGCCACAATCAATTCCGGGCATACCATAAATTCTTGTCCATAGGACATTTCCGGATGGATCTGTCTTTATAATATAGGCGTTACCATTTCCTGCACCATAAGAATAAGTTCCTCCGCTAATAATGTAACCGCCATCTTGAGTTTGTTGAACCGATTCGCCCCAATCAGTATAATTTCCACCGTAAGCTTTTGTCCATAGGGTATCCCCTGAGGAATTGGTTTTTATAAGATAGATATCGCTATTTCCTGCGCCGTAAGAATCCGTATATCCCGTGATTATGTAGCCATTGTCATTAGTCTGGCATACCGAATTTCCACAATCATCTTTAATTCCGCCGTAAGTTCTTGTCCATAGAGTATCGCCAATTTGGTTGGTCTTTATGAGATAAGCATCTTTATAACCTGCGCCATAAGAATAAGTCTCTCCTATAATTATATATCCACTATCAGAGGTTTGCTGGACACAATATCCCTTATCATTTTTAGTTCCCCCATAAGTCTGTATCCACTCTGTTGCGGGGGCACTGATTAGTGAAGTTGTTCTTACAAAATAGAAAACCGTTCCTATTAATATTAATGTAGACGGTGGGTGATTATTGAAATTATGAATCCATAGATGGCGGGCTATGAATTTTGATGAACGCAGTATAAATTGTTTTAACATCCAAACCTCCTATAATTCTTTGAATATCCGTAAAGCTTACATGAATTGAATACATTGGATGAGAGTTTTTGTCAAGGAATTTTTAGACGGGCAGTGAGTAGTGGAAAAAAGAGACATGGGGAAGGAGAGACAAGACAGACGCGGGGGAAATTTGGATTTTAGACTTTGGAGTGAAAAACAAAAAGGAATAGGAACTGATATTATCTGTTGTGTTTCTTTAGGAATTCGGTGATTTCGGGGAGACCGCCCTGGTAGATTAGATACCCGTCATACGGCTCTCTGGTTGTTATTTCGCCTGCTATTGAAGTAAGCATTAGTTCTTTTACTTTTTTCAGGTCTTTTGTCTGTCCAAGCACCCACCCGAGTTTCATATAAGCTACTTCAGGGAGCATATTTGCGGCGGGAACAATTCCCATATCCATTAAATCTCTTCCGGTATCATAAACGTACATCTGAACGTATCCCCACAGCGTTTGAACGGTCATATATACGGCGATACCTTTTTTGCAGGCTCTTTTTATGGGTTCATAAAGCGGTTTGTTGACGTGGCCAAGTCCGGTTCCGGCAATGATTATGCCTTTGTAATCGTGGTCAATAAGCGATTCAATGATATCGGGTTTCATATTTGGATAATAATATACTATAGAAACTTTTTCTTCAAAAGCAGTATTGATGGTTACTTTTCTATCTTTTCGTCTGTGATTGTAATCGGTTTTTAACGGAGTGATTTTGTCGTTATCAACGAGCGCAAGAGGAATATCGCCAATAGTCCTGAAAGTTGACCTGTAGGAGGAGTGCATTTTTCTGACTCTTGTCCCGCGGTGAAGTAAGCCATATTCGTCGCTTGTGGGACCGAACATACAAACCATTACTTCTGCGATATCGGATTCGGCGGCAGTTTTTGTCGCGTGCATCAGATTGAGCGCAGCATCTGAAGAAGGTCTGTCGGAGGAGCGCTGAGAACCAACCATTACTATAGGGACGGGGGAATTTTGTACCATAAAAGAAAGAATAGCTGCTGTATGGTGCATAGTATCGGTTCCGTGACCGATAACGATACCGTCAATGCCTTTTTTGATTTCTTTTCCGATGGCTTCGGCCGTGCCTCTCCATTGGTCAGGCCCCATATTTTCACTAAATACGCCGTAGAGTTTTTCCGTGTTGAGGTTGCAAATATCAGCGAGTTCCGGGACGGAGCCATAAAGTTCGCCGGGCGAGAAAGCAGGTATAACGGCTCCTGTCCTGTAATCAAGTCTGCTTGCGATAGTTCCGCCCGTTCCGAGAAGTTTTACGTTAGGTTTTTTAGGGTCATAAGGAAATTCTTTTTCGGGAATTTTGTAAATGGCTTCTTTGTAGGACATTTCTTTGATGTGTTTTATGGTATCAACGGCAAGACCGACATTGTAACCGGTACGAAGTTTTACAACGATATGTTTGTCATCGGCGGTTTCGGACCTCGGGAGGATAATCCCGATGAATTCTCCGCGTGTAGAATCTATTACGACATCGCTCCAGACACGGACTTTATGTTCGATGAGGGTGCCTTTAGCTTTTCCCCGATAACCTTTATAATCGTCTGCCATAGTTATTTTTGTTTGAGAAGCACGAGCAATAATTTTTTCAGTTCGGTATTTATTATTTTCCCGTCAATTGCGCCTACGAATTTATGCATTAATTTTCCCATTAAGAATCTTTCTGTTCTTAGTTTAACGTTTTCTTTTTTCTTTGGTTTATATAAAGTTTTTTTATATTTTGCATAAGAATCTTTTATTTCCGATTGAAGTTGTTTGATGGTCAGGGGTTTGATTTTCAGGTTTTTAAAAGCTTTTTCAAAAGTAGTATCGGGCATTTTTTGTAAAAGGAGGGGGATTAATTCTTTGGCGAATTTTTTATTTTTATAAGCTTCAAACATTTTATATATTTCGGGTTGAGGTATATTATTTATATTTATGCCTTCTCTTTTGAGGTGTTTAAATTTCTGGATGATTGTGGCAGCGGTGAGGACGGGGTCTATTTTAAGGTTTTTTACGATTTTATCAAAAAGGATAGAGTATTTCGAAGTTATGAGAGGAATGATAGTATCTTGAGGGAGGTTCATCTGTCTGTATCGTTTTTCTCTATCCCATGGGAACTCGGGAAGGTCGGACATTATTTTTTTGATTCTTTGCGGGGAGACGGATATGGGCGGAAGGTCAGTATCGGGATACATTCTATTAGGTCCCGGGAGTATTCTTTCGAAACCGGTGGTGTTATTTGTGAGCGCCTGACGGGTTTCGCTTGGAATACCTTCCATCGCTTCTTTTATACGAATTTCTATTTCCTTTATGGCCGTTTCGGAATCCTGTTTATCGCCCCAGACGATTATAATGGCGTCGGTTGGTTGGGCGGATAGTTTAGTAGATATTGTTTTCCATTCTTTTTGAGATAAATTTTTGTTTGCTGTTTCGGAAGATATTATATTTGGAAGAGTATTGAGACAAGCAATAACTCTGACTCTGTCGGAGATTTCGTTTTCAAAAGTCTGCTCGGGTTGAGTGGGGTAGGAGAGGAGATTTTTGAATTTAGGCAAGAGCACGGCATTCACGAGAAGGTCTTTTTTGAGCGCTTTTTGTATGGGGTCGTAGGTTGCATTTTTGAGCAAGTTTGAGACATTAAGAGTTTTTATTTTATAAGATTTTTCGGATAATTTTCTTTTTTTGAGTTCGGCTTTAATTTCGAGAAGTGCTTTTTGGCGCATAGCTTCGTTGTGGACGAGTTCGGGGATAAGAGGAATTCTGGAAACGCCTTTAATTTCTATACGGGTTCCGCCGGTGATGCTAACGTTTACGTCCTGTCTTGTGGCGCCGATGCCCGTGCGGACTTTTCCTGTGACGCGTGTCAGGCGTCTAATAATTTGAGCTACTTCAGCGGCTTCGCGGGGATTTTTCATATCCGGGTAAGTAACGGTTTCAATAAGCGGCATACCGAGTCGGTCTGTTTTGTATATTCGCAGGTGCCCTTTATCGGATATTTCCCTGCAAGCGTCTTCTTCGAGGCCAAGCTGGCGGATTTGAATTTTTCTATTTTTATAGGGTATGGTGCCTTCGATTCCGACGATAGTAGTTCGTTGGAAGCCTGTTGGGATGCTTCCGTCGAGGTATTGTTTTCTTGCTATATGAAGTTCGCTAACGAGATTGCATTTGAGTAGGATTGCGATTTCGAGGGCAATATCAAGGGCTTCGTCATTGAGGGGGAAAGGGGGAGTATCATCGAATTCATAGGTGCAGGCGGTTTCGTGGTTTAGTCTATAGAGAATATTTTTTTTGGTTTTGAATTCCATAAGGGCGGTACCGTCGTAAACGCCGAGTTCCGATAGAGTAGGACGCATATGTCTGAGAATTTCGGCATCGTATTCGTTTGTATAAAGGCCTGCGGGGCAGTGGCAGAAGAGTTTTTCTTTAGTAAATAGCTGCTGGTGGATTTCGAGACCGCATTTAAAGCCGAGTTTTTCGTATTCTTTATCGGTTAGTTCGCCAAATTTTCTTATCATTTATTTTTACAGATGAATAAGATTATATTGCATTTTTTTAGGAGTTGTCAAATGTTTTTTTGGGAAAAACAGAGGAAACCTTTAACCATCCCGCCTGCTAAGGCGGGATAAACTCCGAGCACAGAGAAATATAGAATTAAAGATAAAAGCAGGAAGAAAAAACGGGAAAGAGTTGCTACAGAGTACACAGAGCTTGGCACTACACAAAGAGATATAGGGGACACAGAGAAAGAGAGAAAAGACATAGCTATTCCCTTCATAATTTTTATTTTGACAGAATGAGAAAACGGGTTAATCTATTAATTATGAAAGTTTATCTGGATAATGCTGCGACTTCTTACCCGAAACCTGATTGCGTGATAAAGGCGATGAGAGGGTATTTTAAGAATATCGGGGCTAATTGCGGACGTTCTGCTTACAAATCGGCGCAAGAAACAAGCAGGTTAGTTTTTGAGACAAGAGAAAGTATTGCGAAACTTGTAGGTGTGAAAGATTCTTCGAGAATCGTTTTTACGGCTAATGCCACGGAAGGAATAAATACTGCAATTCTCGGTAGTGTTAAAGAAGGGGACGAAGTCATTACCACAAGTATGGAACATAACTCGGTTATGCGTCCGTTGCGTTTTTTAGAAAAAGAAGGAAAGATAAGGTTAGAAGTCATTAAGTGTTCGGAAAAAGGTGAGTTAGACCCGGATGATATAAAAAATAAAATTACTAAGAAGACGAGGATGGTTGTTTGTACATCAGCGTCGAATGTAGTGGGTACGATAATGCCCATTCGCGAGGTAGGGAAGATTGTAAAGGAGAAAGGCGTGTTGTTTCTTGTGGATGCGGCGCAGACTATCGGGAATTTACCGATAGATGTGAAAAAAGACAATATTGATATGCTTGCTTTTTCCGGGCATAAGGGGCTTATGGGACCACAGGGGACGGGGTGTTTATACATAGGAGAAGGGGGAAATCCTGTACCGTTAAGGTTTGGAGGCACCGGGAGCAAATCCGAATGTGAATTTATTCCGGAGTTTTTGCCTGATAAATATGAGAGTGGGACACCTAATACTATCGGGATAATTGGGTTGGGAGCGGGAGTGGATTTTGTATTGAAAAAAGGAGTGGAGAGTATAAAGGAAAGGAATCAGAAATTAACAAAATTTTTACTTGATGAATTAAAAAAAATAGATAATGTAATTATTTACGGAGTGCAAGATTGTCTGAAACAAACTTCGGTTATTTCTTTTAATGTTAAGGGGAAGAGGCCGTCGGATGTGGGGGAGATGCTGGATAAGAAATATGGCATAGCGGTGAGGTGCGGGTTGCATTGTTCACCGATTGCGCATAAGACTATGGGGACATTTCCGGAGGGGACTATAAGGGTGAGTACGGGGTGGTTTAATACGAAGGAAGAGGTGGAGTATTTTATTAATGCGATAAAGTTAACTAATTGAGGATAATTAATAGTATATCAGAAAATCAGAGTATCAGTGGAAAGAGTATCAGGAGATCGGGGTATCAGATTAAAAAAATAAAAGATCGGTAGATATAAAAAAATGTTTAAGAGAGAGAAAAAGGGCGTTTCAAAGAGGCAGAAAAAGTATTCGATTGTTATAATTCCTGATGACGGGAGCAAGATAAGGAAGTATGCTTTTTCGCAGAGGGGAGTAAATGCGTTGAAAGTAGTATTTGTTTGTATTATTCTTGGTATTTTGGGGCTTGTTCTTGAGTATGGGAACATGATAGAAAAAAACTTAAGAATAAAGGAGCTTGAGGAGCATAATAAGGAGCTTGTCGAAAGGTATGGTAAGCTTCAGACTTTTGAAGAGGAATTTGCCCAATTCAAGGAGCGTGTTTTTAAGTTGGCAAATATGTTGGGAGTAGAGTCAAAAACATTGAGTTCGTCTGCAAATATTTCCGTGAATCAGGAGGAAGATGGGAGTGGATTATCCGAAAATGTTTCTGAAAAACCTGTAGGGTTGCCGTTTTTGAAAGGAACAAAAAATTGGGTAAGCCGTTCTTTTTCGGATTATCATTCGGGGATGGATTTTTCCGCTTCTCTTGGGACGACGGTAATTAGTACTATGGATGGGGTAGTAAAATTTGCGGGATGGAATGATACTCTTGGAAATATAGTCAATATTGACAATGCGGGAACAGGATATGGAACGGTTTACGGACATTTAACGAAATACAGTGTAACTAGCGGAGAAAAGATTTCCAAAGGGAAGGTGATTGGGTATGTAGGTTCGACGGGGAGGAGTACGGCACCGCATCTTCATTATGAGGTCTGGTTGGACGGGGAGTCAAAGGATCCGAGGCTGTATGTGGGGGAGTGAGGGAGGCAGAGAACAATATAAACCAAGAGATTTTACACGATTTCCACGAGAAAAAACAGAAAAAAGAATACAGAAAAATTGGCCACGTCTGCCTGCCGGTAGGCAGGGATTTACACAGATTTACACGGATAAAAGGAATTAAGGAGTTGACAGAAAGCGGAGAAAAAGATGAAAAGATATAACTTGTTATTTTTTGCGGTTTTTGTTTTTAGTGTGATTGCATCTAACTGCTTTGGGCAATATGCGGGGTGGACAAGTTATAACTACGGTGGAAAAAATATCAGAGCTATTGCTGATAGCGGTAATGAATTATGGATTGGCACTGTCGGGGGACTAGTAAAGATGAACAAAACTACCGGGGAAATGATGTTTTATAATATCTCAAATTCTGGGTTGCCTGATAACCGTGTCAGGGCTCTTGCAATAGAAGGGACGACTGGCGATATCTGGATTGGCACTGAAGGTGGTGGTCTTGCAAAATTTGACAGGACTAACTGGACTGTGTTAAATACTTCAAATTCGGGCTTATCTTCTAATAAAGTTGATGCTCTTGTAATGGAAGAAAGTAATATATGGATTTGTACTCTTGATAATGGTGGTCTTGTAAAGTTTGACGGAACGAATTGGACTGTGTATGATACTTCAAATTCAGGTTTACCTTCTGCCCTTGCAGTAGAAGGAAATAACATCTGGATTGGAATACTACAGGGGGTAGAAGAAAAATCAAATATCAAAAATCAAATATTAAATATAAAGACAAGTCAAAATCCATTTGCTCAATCGACAGCGATTAGCTACCAAATACCCGCAAAGAGTAAAGTATCGTTGACGTTATATGACATAGCAGGAAGTTGCGTGAAGACATTGGTTGATGGGGAGAAGGAGGCGGGGAGTTATAGCGTTAAATTGATGGAAAAGAGTTGAAGACGGGGGTGTATTTTGTGAGGTTGAGTAGCTGTGGATTTACAGAGAGCAAGAAAATAATTTTGATGAAATAAAATAAAAAAGATAAGACATTATAAGCCGTATAGGACAGATAGGACAAATAAAGCAGAAATATTCACCGCAGAAACGCTGAGTAAAGATAACACAGAGGAAAAACATAAAATAGTGCAAATTAGAAACCTTTGGTTTTTGAGTTAACAGAAAATAAGAAAAAGATTGACATTTTAGCGGCTATAATTTATGTTAGTTAATTAATTCTGTAAGAGGGGGGAAAATTATGGCAAAAGGTAGCAGTAAAAAAGAAAAAATGGGTAATACGGGTAACGTATACTTTTTTGGTGGCGGTGAAGCAGACGGCGATGCCGGGATGAAGAATTTGTTGGGCGGCAAGGGCGCGAATTTGCACGAGATGACTAAAATAGGTATTTCTGTCCCTGCCGGGTTTACTATTTCTACGGAAGTATGCAATTATTATTATAAGAATAATCAAAAATATCCCGATGGACTTGAGAATGAAGTAAAAGAAAAATTACAAAAAGTTGAAAAAGTAATGAACAAGAAGTTTGGCGACAAGAATAATCCATTATTAGTATCCGTGCGTTCGGGAGCAAGAGCGTCTATGCCGGGGATGATGGATACGGTTCTTAATATAGGATTAAACGACGATGCGCTTGATACTTTAATTTCCGAAACAGGCGACGTTCGTTTTGTTTATGACTGTTACCGCAGATTAATACAGATGTATGGAGACGTGGTGCTTGGCGTTCCCAAGACTGAGTTTGACAAGTTAGATGCAAGCAAATTTTCAAGAGAAGCGCTTATCGTTGAATATAAAAAAATAATAAAAGAACACACTAAGAAGGATTTTCCGCAAGACCCATTTGATCAATTATGGGGAGCTGTCGGGGCGGTGTTTGAATCATGGAATAGTGAGAGAGCAAAAACATACAGGGAACTCAATAAAATACCATCTGAATGGGGAACGGCAGTAAACGTTCAGTCGATGGTATTTGGTAATATGGGAGATACTTCCGGGACCGGGGTTGCGTTTACGCGTCATCCGGCTACGGGAGAGAACGTTTTCTTTGGAGAGTGGTTGCCAAATGCGCAGGGGGAAGACGTTGTAGCAGGTATAAGAACTCCGTTTCCCATAAACATAGCACAGAATTCAAAAGAAAAGGCAAATAGTTTAGAGCAAAAGATGCCTGAAAGTTACAAAGAATTAATGAACATTCGTTCAAATCTTGAAAAGCATTATAAAGATATGCAGGACATAGAATTCACGATAGAAAAAGGCAAATTATGGATGTTACAGACTCGAAACGCGAAGAGAACGCCGGTTGCGGCTGTAAAAGTTGCAGTAGATATGGTAAAAGAAAAGATGATTTCCAAAGAAGAAGCGATAATGCGTTTATCTCCATCGGATATAGATTTAATGTTACATCCGATGCTTGACCATACGGCGAAACTTGAAGTTCTTGCGGTTGGGTTGCCTGCTTCACCGGGCGCCGTATCAGGGGAAGTAGCTTTTACACCTGAAGAAGCGGTAGCATTGAAAGCGAAAGGTCGTCCTTCGATTCTTGTAAGGTTTGAGACTTCACCTGAAGACATAGCAGGTATGGCTTCAGCAGAGGGAGTTTTAACGCAGAGGGGCGGTATGACTTCACATGCAGCGGTAGTTGCGCGTGGAATGGGAAAAGCGTGTATTGTTGGTTGCGAATCGATATCAATTAACTATGATAAAAATGAATTTACTGCGGGAAAGAATACAATTAAGGCAGGGGAAATAATTACAATTGACGGTGGTTCTGGGAAAGTTATCAGGGGAGAGGCTCCGAGAGTTCGCGCATCATTAAAGGGTGAATTCGGAGAATTTCTTGAATATGCGGATGGCATAAGAAGGCTTGGAATTAGAACGAATGCGGATAATCCCGAGAGCGCTAAAGTGGCTCGTGAATTCAAAGCGGAAGGCATTGGTTTATGCAGAACCGAGCATATGTTTTTTGGGAAAGATAGGATTAAAGCCGTGCGCGAGATGATTCTTGCCGATAATGAGCCACAGCGTCGCAAGGCACTGGATAAGTTATTGCCGATGCAAAAAGAAGATTTCGTTGGAATATTTAAAGAAATGGCAGGGTTCCCGGTTATAATCAGAACGTTGGACCCACCATTGCATGAATTCTTACCCCACAAAGCATTGCAAATTAAAGAATTATCGGATGAAATGGGAATAACGGAAGATAAGTTGAGAGACAAGATATCATCGTTGTCGGAGTTAAATCCTATGTTAGGACATAGGGGATGCAGGCTCGGGATTTCGTATCCTGAGATAACGGAAATGCAGGCCCGTGCAGTTTTTGAAGCGGCTTGCGAAGTAAAGCTAAAAGGGATTGAAGTTATCCCCGAAATTATGATACCGGTTGTCTCCGAGGCGCGGGAATTCCTAAATCAGCGCGAAATCGTGGACAGAGTGGCAAAAGAAGTGATGGCGAAGTACGGTATAACTATTAAGTATATGGTAGGAACGATGATAGAGATACCACGTGCGGCTTTGACTGCGGAAAAGATTGCCGATAAAGCGGACTTCTTTTCTTTCGGGACGAATGATTTAACGCAGACCACTTTTGGGTTCTCCAGGGATGATGTAGGAAAAATTTTACCTGATTATATTGCTAAAGGGATATTAAAAAATGACCCATTCCAGCAGTTAGACGTAATTGGAGTCGGGGAGCTTGTTCGTATGGGTGCGGAGCGAGGGAGAATAGCTAACCCCAAATTGGAAGTAGGTATATGTGGGGAACATGGCGGAGACCCTCATTCAATAGAATTTTGTCATAAAGTAGGTCTTAATTATGTGAGTTGTTCGCCGTATAGAGTTCCAATAGCAAGACTTGCGGCGGCACAAGCGGTATTAAAAGAAAAAGGAGGGGAGTCTTATGGGACTGCTTAAAATAGCTGCATTTATGTTGCCATTGACATTGATGGCACAGACACAAGATTGGGTTAAAAAGTATAACGCTTCTGGGGACTATAGAGACTGTGTATATGCGATGGCAACTGATAGTTATGGTAACGTATATATAACCGGTCAGGGCTTTGGTGAAAAGACGCTTTGCGACATTACAACTATAAAATATAGTCCTTCAGGCGAGGAAGCATGGAAACAGATTTATAATGGTCCGGGTAATGGTCCGGATAAACCGTATGATTTAAAACTGGATAGCGAAGGAAATGTGGTTGTGATTGGTATTAGTTGGGGCGGTGATGAGACTTTTGAGGATTTTGTAACATTAAAATATTCTGCAGATGGACAGTTAGTCTGGGAAAAGAGATATGACGGACCTGCACATGATTATGATGGTCCGATGAAAATGGCTATAGATAAACACAGTAATGTATATGTGACGGGTATAAGTTGGGGTGGCGAAGAAACTTGGGAAGATATGGCTACTGTTAAATACTCTCCTAGCGGTGAAGAAATATGGATACAGAGATATAATGGAGAAGATAATGATATGGATATTCCACATACGATTGCAGTTGATGATAATTTTGATGTTTATGTAGGCGGTAGAAGTATCTCTCTTGATACGGATGAGGATTTTGTTACGGTTAAATATTCACAAGCGGATGAGGTACAAAAGGAACAGGAAATACAAAGAGCTAAATTTGTGGCGGATTCTATAGTGGCAGAAAAAGCTAAACCCAAGAGTAAATGGAAAACTTTTTTCAAAAAAAGAAACAAAGAGTAGAGTTACAAGGTGCTTAAAAAAATATGTTGAATAAAAAATGCTTTCTGATGGTTTTATTGGTGAGTATCATTATTCCTGTTTATACATATGCGGAGGAAACTCCTAGTAAGGAATATCGTGAAACGCCTACGATTCCTTATGGAGGTCCGCAATATAATGTATATCTTGATGCAAACAGAGAGTTGCAAATAGATGTTCAAATATGGGGAAAAATTGTTAAACCTGGACGTTATTCTGTTTCTAAGACAACAGATATTATTGGACTGATATCTTTTGCAGGTGGGCCAACAGATGGCGCAGACCTTAAGAAAGTTAAGGTATTAAGGAATAATCCTAAAGTTCAGGTGATTAAAGTGGATTTGGGAAAGTATCTAAATAATGGAGATATATCAAAATTACCCTTACTTAAACCTGGCGATATGATTATTATTCCGGAATCTCCTTCGTATACTTTTTTCCCAAAATTTTTGCAATGTTTTGCACTAGCTGCGCAAACAGCATCTATAGTAACTGCATATGTTACCATGTATTATTTAATTAAAAAGTAATAATATAATATCATTGAGTTAAAGGAATAATAAAAAATAAATGGACGTAAAAGAGTCTACATTGCAAGAGTATATTTATATATTACTTACAAGAAAATGGGTGATAATAAGTATGTTTGCAATAACGGTTCTAACTGCAATTTTTTACCTTATTATTACCCCTAAAGTTTACGAATCTATTGCTACAATAATGATAGAACCGCCACAACTTTCTGGCTCAAATACAATGTATCCGGGGAATTATCTTACGAATAGTAGAAATTATTGTGAGATACTAAAAAGTGAAACTGTAATGCAACATGCTGTTGATAAGTTATTGAATGCAGGATTAAAATTCAAATTTTTAAATTCATCTTTTCCTGCAGATAAATTATCACAAAGAATTTCCATCAGACCTATTGTGGATAGTGATATTATAAAAATCTACGGTAGGGGCAGTACTATTGAAGAAGCAATGGCTCTTACAAATGCAGTTGTGGATGGCTTTATTAAAGAGCAACTTTTAGTTGCAAGAAAAGAATTTTCTGAACAGAGAAAGTTTATAGAACAACAAATTCCTGAAGTAGAAAGGGGATTAATAGAATCTGAAAGAAGTATAAAAGATTTCAAGGAAACTAATAAAATAATTGGGCTTTCGGAAGAAGCAAAAGAATTAGTGCGCAAATTAACGGATATTGATGTGCTTTATGTGCAAAGTGAAGCGTTTTGTAACGCTATAAATACTCAATTAATCTCACTCAAACAACAATTAGATAAACATAAAAGTTCATTTCTTGAAGATGTAACAAGTGTATCAACTCCATATATATTACAACTGAGAAAAGAATTGTTATCACTTGAAACAAGCTTTTCTTTATATGTAGTGCAAGGATTATCGGAAAAAGATCCAAAACTTATGGATATAGAAAATAGTATTGAAAAAACAAAGGAACAATTGATAGAGGAAACGCGAAAAATTATTGATAAAAACGTTTCTTCTAAGGATCCGTTGTCAATTTCGGAAGAATTAATAGATAATGTTCTTAAGTTAGAAGTAGAGTTATCTGTTGAGACTGCAAAGAAAAATTCTTTTTACACTATTTTAACATCCTATGAAAAATATCTTTATTCATTCCCTACAAAAGAATTTCAACTGGCACAACTTGAAAGAAAGAGGAATTTAAATAATAACACTTATGATATTTTAATGAAAAATTTTGAAACAACAAAACTTGCGGAAGCTGGAAGATTATCTGATATAAGAATAGTAGATAGAGCAGACACTCCTAAAATACCCGTAAAACCTAAAATAAAACTTATTTTAATATTAAGCATATTTATTGGATTATCAATGGGAATAGGAAGTGCTTTTTTAATAGAATATGTTGGTAGCACAGTTAAAACATCTAAGGACGTTAGATTACATTTTAATATGTCCGTTATAGGAAATATTCCTAAGGTTAAGCCAATGAAAGCTGGTAATGGAAATGGATTACTTACTCATTATCCAATTAACTCTCCTGTATATGAAGCATATAGGTCGCTAAGAACGAATCTCGGTTTTATAAGTCCGGATTTGCCGATAAAAACAATTCTTTTGACTTCTGCATTACCTGGGGAAGGGAAAACTACAGTAGCTTCTAATTTAGGTATTGTTATGGCACAATTAGAAAAAAAGGTTTTGCTTGTGGACGCGGACTTAAGAAAGATGAGTCTTACAAGGTGTTTTGGAATAAAATCAGAAATTGGAGTAACGGATGTTTTATTGGATGAAAAAATGTTAAAAAAGGCAATAGTAGAGACAGAAATTGAAAATTTAAGTATATTACCGGGTGGAAAAGTCCCTCCTAATCCTGCAGAACTCATTTCTTCTAAACGTATGTGTGAGTTGATTGAAAGATTAAAGGAAGAATTTTCTTGTGTAATATTTGATAGCCCTCCTGTTTTATCTGTAACAGATTCTGCTATTTTAGCTTCTAAATTAGATAGCGTAATGCTTGTAATACAGGCAAGTAAAACGAATAGATTGGCAATTGCACGAGCGAAAGAAATGCTTGAACAGACTAATGTCAAACTTTTGAATATTATACTTAACATGATACCGCTTAATTTCCCTATGTATGGGTATCCTTATTATTACTCATATTATTCTACTTCTCAGGAACCTAAACCCCAGAAAAATAAAACCATTTAATATATGGCAAAAGTTGTAGTTACCGGTGCG
Source organism: bacterium (assembly GCA_041649255.1). Classification (NCBI taxonomy): domain Bacteria; species bacterium. The sequence goes on along the minus strand of JBAZNK010000009.1, from coordinate 70,705 downwards.
GCAGGATTTATTGGTTCATGGCTTGTAGATTCTCTTATAAAGGAAAGACATACAGTTTATGGATTAGACGATCTTTCCGGTGGGTATACAAGAAATATAAATCCCCGGTCAAAGTTTTTTAAAATAGATTTAAGAGATAAAACTGCTACTAAAAAGCTAATAGAAAAAATTTCTCCTGAAATTCTTTATCATTTAGCAGCAGATGCTACTGAAGGAAGAAGTCAATTTACTCCTATCAATTGTACCGAACGTGGTATTATGGCATATCTCAATGTTTTAATCCCAAGTATAAATAAAGGAGTAAAAAGAGTAGTTTTAACTTCTTCAATGAGTGTATATGGCAGTCAAGTTACACCATTTGATGAATCTATGGAGACTAAGCCCGATGATGTTTATGGTGTGAATAAAGCATCTATGGAAGAAATTACAAAAATACTTGCAGATGTATACGGTTTTGAATATGTGATTTTAAGACCTCATAATGTTTATGGAGAGCGTCAAAATCTTGCAGACCCTTATCGTAATGTTATAGGCATTTGGATAAATGCTTTGCTCAGAGATAAACCTATATATATATATGGGGATGGGGAACAGCAGAGAGCGTTTAGTTATATACATGATGCAATATTATGTATTAGTAAATCGGGCTTTGAAAAAAAATGTTACAATGAAATAATAAATATAGGGGGAAAAGAACCAATAACATTAAATGAAATGGCGAAAATTGTAATGAAAGAATTTGATAAAATTGTAAAAGTTGTATATTTAGCCCCGAGGCCGAAAGAAGTGAAATATGCATATTCTACCTATAAAAAATCGGAAAAATTATTAGATTATAAAGAGAAATTTCCTTTAGTAGAAGGCGTAAAAAGAATGATAGTATGGGCTAAAGAGTTAGGTCCTCAAAATCCTTCTTATTTAAAAACCCTTGAATTAGAGACAGAGCAAGTACCTAAAACCTGGAAAGAAAAATTGATTTAATTGTTTACGTAGGGTAGATTAATTTGTATAAACACATCTTAATGCTGGAATAACTTAAGATTAAAGAGATATTACGTGTTTAATCAAGCATAATATTTTTAAGGATGGAATTAATTCTTTAAAAGATTTTTCAAAAATTGATTACAAAACTTTTTAAAATAATCAGTCGGATAATCAGAATATATTATTTTTTTTTGGATTGTTTTTACTTATTAATAATACCCCCAATTAAACTATTTTTATCAAAAAAAAGTAGTTTTGCACTTATGGAATTAATAAATAAATCTTATATCGGATGGGACCGCTTTAATAAGAGTATTATAAACTCTCATCAAGATTTAGAAACATACAGGGCAAGTTACGATATGGGGAGTTTAGATTTTTATGATAGATATATCCCGAGAGAAAGCTGGCTTTATAATAAAAGAATTTTGGATTTGGGATGTTTTGTTGGAGGGAAAACTCAACTTTTTTCCGAAAGTGGGGCAAAAGAAGTAGTTGGTATTGATTTGTCGAAAAGAGGAATAAAAATAGCAAAAAAATACGAAAACGAAAAGCTCAAATACTATAGAACTTCGTCTACAGAATTAAAAAAAGAGTACAAAGGATATTTTGATACGATTATATCTTTTACTGTTTTTGAACATATCCAAAAAGAGCTATTACCGACTGTTATAGATGATTGTTATGAATTATTAAGTAAAAATGGTATATGTATCATAGTATATAATTTCTTTTATGATAAATATGGAGCTCATGTAGAGCATTGCATATATCATCCGTTTCCACAATTCTTATTTCAGAAGCAACATTATTTAGAATACTGTGATAAAAGATTAGAAGAGTTTCATAAAAAAGGATTATATGGATATTTTCCGTTAGGATATTCATATTGTAAAAACACCCACAATGAAGATTGTTATATGGAATTAAATCGGTTAATATCATTTAAGTTCAAAAAATTATTAAGAGAATCAAAGTTTAAAAAAATAGAAGACTTTCAATATAGTAGAAGTGAATTTGTGAAATTATTATTTAATACATTTCCTAAAAGTAGATTATTTGAATCTTCTCATTTTTATATATTGTACAAATAAAATGTAAAAAAATATAAATACAATACATAAATTGATAACTACGAATGAATAAAATGAGGTATTTCTACAGAAAGATAATAGGAAAACTAACATTTATAACAGATAGTATTTTTTTTAAATTGTACAAGAAATGCTTTATTTTCCGTTTTTCATATCCTCAGAAAATATACTGGACTAAAATGGCACTCAATATTGATAAGGAGTGGGGAACGATGAAACATGATTATGCGATATTAGAAAAGATACTTTTATTTATTAAACCTAAATATATACTTGACTTTGGATGTGGAAGCGGAAGGCTTTTCCCATTATATCAAGAAAAAAGAATTGAAGAAGTATTGGGACAGGATATTTCTAAAAAAGCACTTGCAATTGCTAAAATACGTTATCAATTAAATTCTACACCACCTCCTATTTTTACTTTAACTAACAAAGATATTTTTAAATTACCGACGAATCACTTTGATTTAATAATTTCGAATAGAGTACTACAACATATTTTTCCAAATAAAATTGAAAAAGTTATAAATAAACTTACAAAACTGAGTGATAAAATATATATTAATGAAATGTCTGATAGTGATTATTCTAATAAAACATTTTATTTGTTCAAACATAATTATGAGAAATTATTCAATCAATATGGTTTTGACCTAATTCAAAAAGGGAAAATTGAAAATCAAACATGGTGTCTTTTTAGTAGAAAGAGTAAAGATTTTTATAATGGGGTAGAAAACGAGGATAGAAAACCGAAAGAATAGCATGAAAACATCTATTGTAATTTGTACTAAAGCTCGTATTAATGACCTTCTAAAGTGTATGGACAGCATTTTACTTCAAACCCGCCCCCCGGGAGAAATAATAGTTGTTGATGGTAGTGAAAAAGATACTATCTCGAATATTCTCAAGATAAAAATGAAAAATAACTTTAATATAGATTTTTCTTACATTCAGATGTCTGGAGGACTAACTCATCAGCGAAATGCAGGAATTAACGTGGTTAAAAATGATATAGTTTTATTTTTAGATGATGATGTAATTCTTGCACCTGATTATCTCTTTGAAATTATGAAAATTTATGAAAATGATAAAAAAGGAGAAATTAGGGGATTAACAGGTTGTATAGAAAAAATGCCAAAGCCTTCTCATAAACAACTCTTTTTCCAAAGACTATTCTTATTGCCTCAATTCCGAGATGGAAAATTTTTGGATTCTGGCCAACCAACTTGGATATGGAAGCCGACAAGATTAACAGAAATTGAGGTAATGTTGGGATGTAACATGTCTTTCCGTAGAGAAATATTTTATGAATATAGTTTTGATGAGGGATTAAAAGGATATTGCTATATGGAAGACGATGATTTTTCATACAGAGTTTCTCGTAAGCATAAATTATATCAAACACCGTTTGCAAAACTAGAACATTCCGTTTCATCAATTTCCCGAGATAATATAGCAGAATTTCACAGAATGCAAATCTTGAACTATTTTCTTTTTTTTAAAAAGAACATACCTAAAAACATTAAAAGTGTTTTATGTTTTTCTTGGTCAACAATAGGTATTATTATAGTAGAAGGAGTATTTGATAAAAACAGGAAGATTATTTTAAAAGGATTTTTGGGCGGAATATTGGATATAATTAGAACCCTTAATGTTTATTTTATAAAATAATATGAGTATTTATCGTAAATTGTTGAAATCTTCTTCTTCCGTTCTGCTTTCGCAAATTATATCTTTTGCTTCTTCTTTACTTGTTGGCATAATTTTTGCACGTGTGCTTGGTCCTGAAGGTAAAGGGGCACTTAAACTACTAATATTAGTGCCTTCAATGATAGTAGGCTTTGGAACAATGGGAATAGAAATTGCTAATATATATTTTATTGGGCAAAAGAAATATGATATTCAACTGCTAATGGGAAATACAATATTAGTAACTATTGGTATGAGTGTGATAATTATGATATTATATCCAATATTTATTCCCCATTTCTTTTCTGTCTTGAAAGTGGATGTTCCGTATTATTTAAAACTGCTTACTTATTTTATAGTGCCTCTTGGATTATTGGGAACATTCCTTTCTTCTTTTCTTTTAGGATTGCAACGTATTGTAATAAGAAGTATTATAGATATAATAAGATCTGTATCTTTGCTACTTTTTATTATAATATGCATATTTGTATTTCACGCAGGACTTCACTCTATCCTTATTATTAATATTTTTATCTCCTTGCTTCCAGTTGGACTAATGTTCTTAGTTCTTAAGGATGTTGTGAAAATTTTTCCTAGCTATGATAAAGAAGCTTTTAAATCTGTATTTTGCTTTGGTATTAAAGGTTATGTGGGCAATGTAACTCATTATTTTAATATAAGATTGGATCTTTTTCTTGTTGCATTCTTTCTGGGACCTAAAGAAGTAGGAATTTATTCTGTAGCTGTCGGCTTAGGGGAGCTTATATGGTATATCCCGAGTGCTATTTCTACGGTTATGTTTCCTGCAATTGCAAATTCTACAATGGGGGCAAGCAAAGTTCTTGCCATTAATACAGTTCAAAAATTATTTATTCCCTTTATAATAATAGGATTGGGAATAGCAGTATTCGGGAAATTTTTTATTCATTTTCTGTATGGGGAACAATTTATTACCGCTTATCCAGCTCTTGTATTACTTTTACCAGGAATACTTATAATGGGGATTTGTGGTCCTTTTTGGGATTATATTACAGGTATAGGTAAAATAGAATATAATCTTCTAACTGCTCCCTTGTCATTGGGGGTAACTGTTGCTCTTGATATTATCCTTATTCCAAAATTTGGCATTATTGGTGCTGCAATAGCTTCTTCTTGCGCATATATTGTAGCAACCTTAGTTATTATATACCTTTACTTAAAATTCTCGCATAGTTCAATAACTGATTTAGGAAAATCAAATTCTTCTACTGATAATTAAGCGGATATGTGATTTGAAACAATGATTATAAAGAACTTGAGGGAAATTAACAAAAGAGGGGTATATTGTAAACTTTTTCATTAACTATCCAACTTTATTATACTAGTATATATAATTTGTCTCAGGTAAATTCTGAGAATATTGAACAAGAAGAGGGAAACAAAGTGCTTGACATTGAGGCATATTTCTATGAATCTTATCATAGTTGGGGGGATGAATTGCTTAGAATAAAATATGCGTAATATCCTAGGAATAGAGATTAAGATTATAGGAAGATAGAAAAACGACTTAATAGCAAATCAAGAAAATGTTTGAAATACAAAACACCATTAAATGAAAATTTGCTTTATTGGAGATCCTTCAAGTATCCACTTGACACGGTGGATGAATTTTTTTTCTATTTCAGGGCATAAAATATCCCTTATTTGTTTTAACAATACGGTTGTAAAAGAAATAAATGGGGTTCAAATATATAGAATAAGATTGTGTGATTTCAGATTTTTACCAATTACCGTACAAACAGTTTTAAATATGATAATTATTCCATTGACTATACGAATAATTTGCAAGAAAATAAAACCCGATATTTTGCATGCCCACTATATCTTAGATTATGGTTTTTACGCTGCTTTTGCATTGTTTCATCCTCTTGTAATTACTGCATGGGGAGATGATGTTTTGGTTTATCCTAAAATTTCCCAATTTAGTAAATGGAAACTGTGTTTTGCAGTAAAAAAAGCCCAATTGGTTACGATAGATTCAGTGTATATAAAGGAAGAAATACTAAGATTGTATTTTTCCATGTATAAGACATATTTAGTACGTAAAATATATAATATACAATGGGGAGTAGATTTCGAATCTCTTCGCATCGAGCAAAGAGTAACTCCTGATTCCCAATTGATTATTATCTGTCCAAGAGGTTTTCAGAAAATATACAATACAGAAATAATTATAAAAGCTATACCTAAAGTTATTTCTTTGTTTCCAAATGTAAAATTTGTTTTTTTGGGGGCAGGGGATAAAACAAATTTCAAAACACTTGCAGAAAAGTTAAATATATATAAATATACAGATTTTCAAGGCTGGATAGAGCATGGTAAATTATTGGATATTTATCAAAGAGCTAAAGTAATGATATCTATTCCAAGTTCCGATGGAACTTCTGTTGCACTTTTAGAAGCAATGATTTGTGGGTGTATCCCTGTTGTTTCTAATTTACCTGCCAATAGAGAATGGATAAAAGATGGAATTAATGGTGTAATTGTGGATATAAAAAACGTTGAATGTTTAAGTTCAGGTATTATAAAAGCTTTAAATATGACGGAAACACAGGTTAAAGAAATAAAAAAATATAACTATCATTTTATAAAAGAAAAAGGGGATTATAAACAAAACATGTTAAATATGGAAAAATTGTATTTCAGATTGATAAATAAAAGGTGATTTTTATGTGTGGAATAGCGGGAATATATAATTTTGATAAAGTTCCAATTAATGAAATAGATTTGCATAAAATGATAGCTGTTCAACAACACCGTGGGCCGGACGATAATGGCTATTTTGTTGATGATAATATTGGATTAGGTCATTGTAGATTAAGTATAATTGATTTATCAAAAACAGGGCATCAACCAATGAGTGATTCGAATAAAAGAATCTGGTGTATTCATAATGGTGAAATATATAATTATTTGGAATTGAAAGAAGAACTAAAATCAAGAGGATATCATTTTGAGTCAGAAACAGATACGGAAGTGATCATATATTCGTATAAAGAATGGGGAACAGACTGTGTTTCTAAATTTAATGGTATGTGGGCGTTTGCAATATGGGATGGCGACAACAATAGCTTATTTTTGTCGCGTGATAGGCTTGGAGTTAAGCCTATTTATTATTTGAAAAATTATAATAAGTTTATATTTGCTTCTGAAATAAAAGCTATATTAAAAATTGCTCCCAATGAAAGAAGTCCCGATTATTCCGAGTTATATCATTTTTTAAAAACAGGGATTTTTGCTAATTCAGATAATACATTTTTTGAACATATTAAAAGTCTTTATCCCGGACATTCTATAATAATAAAAAACTCTGATGTAAAAATTTGGAATTATTGGGATATTAAAAATAAACGTATTGTAAATAATAATAAATATGAAGAGAATTTTGTTTCTCTCCTGGAAGATTCAATAAAATTAAGGTTGCGAAGTAATGTTGCGGTTGGAACTTGTTTAAGCGGCGGATTAGATTCAAGTAGTATTGTAGCAATTCAAAATAAAATTTTTAAAGATGAAATACAAACTTTTTCTGTCATTTGGGAAGATAAAGAATGTGATGAGAGTAAATATATAAATCTTATCAGAAAGAGCAATAGAATAACTCCCTTTTTTGTTAAACCAGACAGTAATAATTTTTTTGATATATTACAAAAAATAGTATGGCATTCTGATACACCAAGTCAAGGTCCTGGAATTTATGCCCAATGGTATTTGATGAAAATGGCGAAAGATAGAGTAAAAGTCTTGTTAGATGGCCAGGGCGGAGATGAATTGCTTGCAGGATATTTTAATTATTTCTTTTTTTATTTGAAAGATATTTTAAAGAATGATTTTCCTTCTAAATTTATGAAAGAAGGGAAAAAAATATCAAATGTTATAAAATCTAATGCTTTTAAGGGAGTTTTAAGATTTTTATACCCTCAACTCTATAAGATTTTTGACAACAGTAAAAAAGAGAATATTTTTGATACAAAATTCGAGAAAGAATATAGGGGAATTCCAGGTTACATAAAAAAGAATAAAAACTTTAAAGGTGAATTAAATAACGCTTTATATCAAAGCATTAAAAGAGATTCTTTACCAGCACTTCTTCACTATGGAGATAGAAGTTCCATGGCTTTTTCCGTTGAATTTCGTAATCCATTTCTTGATTATCGAATGGTGGAGTTTTGTATGAATTTACCAATTTATGAAAAAATAAATAATTCTACCACGAAATATATTCTTAGAAAAGCCATGAAAGATATATTACCGGAAGAAATTTTATCGCGTAAAGATAAAAAAGGTTATCCTACACCTGTTGGCAAATGGTTTAAAAATACACTCAAAAATCAAGTAGAGGATATAATTTATTCGAACTCTTTTAGAAATAGGGGAATATTTGATTGTAACACTATAAGATTGTTATTTGAAGAGCATTGCTCTGGGAAGAAAGACCATACTTTTAAAATCTGGCAATGGTTGACTACAGAATTATGGTTTAGGCAGTTTATAGACACCCAAGTGTAAAGTATTAGTCTTATCTGGTGGTTTCTGATAAATCAGAGAGTCTATTCATTTCATATAGAATAGCAAATTTATATTGTTTAATAAGTTTTGGGGAACTGTATTTATTAAGGCTTATTTTGGACTCTCGCAAAACGCTTTCCAATGTTTGAGTAGGTTTATTTACTATTATTAATATATGAGTGCTTGAATTTAGATCCAAAGGGGTTAAATAATTAAGAGGTATATTATATAGTTTAAAATAATACATAAGTGGAGCACTTGAGGGGCAGATACCTAAAACCTTATCGTTAACGTTTAACTTTTCTTTCAAAAAAATAGTTATAGCTTTTGCATCTCTCAATGTTCCAGTATCTTCTGAGTAATAGACAGATTTTGTACGTATCACATTTATACTTAGCCCAATGGATAAGGTGAGAGCTGCGATTGAAAATATAATGTGTTTATAGTGATTAGATTTAATTATTTTCAAAATAGGATAACTGAGCCCTGCACTCGCAAACCCCAGATATAGGGGTAATAGAAATATCCATATGCGTTCGTATGGAACTACTCGCTGAAGTAGTAAGATGGGAACACACCATAGAATTATTGCCAAAACTACTGGAATGTGATGTGTAGTTAATTGTCGATGAAAAATTAATGAAATAAAGAAACCTACTACAAGAATGAAACCTAGTATAGTAGGGATATCTCTGTTCCATTGCAACCAAACCGAATGAAAAGAAGGCAATAAGTTTGTAATAAAATATGTCCAAATTTTGGGAGTTACGAATGAGTTGCTTATAAGTGTGTCTACACCAGAAACTATAAAAACCGGGGTATATAAGATAATTGTGAAAATTACTATACCAACTATAGAAAAAAATAGTTTCTTTAAGATAATAGTGCGAGATAATTTTGTATTTTCATATATTATGGATAAAAAAAGCCAGACTATTACTATTCCAACTGAATATAGCATAGTTGGTATTGTATAGAATCCTAATGCAGAAAGAGCAGCAAAAAATAGCCATCCAGAGGCTTGCCTATCCTTTTTGAGATGTGTTCCAAAGGTAAGAATGAGGAGAAAAATTAAAACTATTATAGAATAACCACGAGCATTCGTTGAAAATTCAATAAGTATTGATGAAACAGCAATGATACTAACTGTTAAGAGAGCAGCGTATTTGTTGTAAATAAGCCGTATTGTTATATAAGAAACGGGAATTACTGCTATTCCTGCAAGCAATGCAGGTAAGCGAATAGACCATAATTTGTTGCCAAAGAGTAACCAAGAGATATGCACCCAAAAGGTATGGAATAAGTGATTGTTTGGAAACGAATAATTTGAAAGTCCAATGTATAAGGGTCTTGAGGCATAATTTAAAAAAGTAAAAGCCTCATCATAACGTATTGGCTGAAATAGAAAAATTAACCTAACTGTTATGCCTACAAAGAGTATTATAAAAAGAGTGCATAGATGTATTTTATTTTCAGTTCTTACTACTTGAATAGAATGTTGAATAATGCTCTTACTCCAATAAAACAGTGCAGATAAAACATTGAAAAATAATTTTAAAATTTGTTGTCTCCAGATATAAAAGATTATGCTAACAATAAAAAATAGACTCCCAATCAATCGTAATCCTGTAACTATTTTATCAAAAAACGACAAAGTGAAGTAGTTGATTTGCCCATCTGCAGCAAAAGAATTGATTTTTGTTTTTACTATTTGGAAAGGTAAATAAGATATCCCTATCAGTGTAAATCCCAACAGAATGATAAAAGTTATGAATAATAACCATCCTATCTTAAGAAGTTTATAGTAGGGAGTCATTATATTATATAATCATGTGTCTTAGAATATAAATTAATTGATTCTAGCGATTATTGCTTCAATATTTTTTTTGTCAACCTTATATTTACTGGAGTTTATCTATTTTTTACCTTATATTGGAGATTATCAAATAGCAAGAATTAACATAGATTTTCTAATTTGAGGAAATAAATTTAATTTTATCATTTTTCAGATTATAATTAAGAGATATTTGATATATTGATATAGAAGTATACTTGAGTTTATAAAGTGTAAAATCTTATTTTTTATTAGTCCGTCTATAAATATTTCTTGCAAATGTTTTGTAATTCAGATATTCTAAAATATAAAAGTAAGAATGAATCTAAATATTTTTCTTGATAAATGAATCATATGGAAATTTGTAATATATGCGGAGGAAATGTTTTTTTGTCTCTTTTTAAAGCTAGAGACAGAGTATATCCGATTAATAAAGTTTTTTATGTTGTAAAATGTAAGAAATGCGAGAGTCTATTTTTAATGCCACAACCTTCCCCAAAAGAACTCGAAGAACATTATCCAAATACATATTATGAATCTATGATGCCTGTTAATTTTGAAACGAGAGACTCATTTTCAACATCGGTAAAATATAAATTAAGAGAAAAAGTGTTAGCGTATTATTATAATTATCCTTTTTCAGTGAAAAACAGGTTAAGTTTTATTGAAAAATTGTTGCTTTTTCCACTAAAATTCCATTTTTCTATACTTAGCAATACATTTATTCCTTGGAACGGGGAAGGGAAAGTTTTAGATATTGGCTGTGGAATGGGAGGGAACCTGAATAAACTTAAAAAATTAGGATGGGAGACTTATGGTGTAGAACCGGATGAATATGCGGCGGGATATGCAAAAGAGGCAAACCATAATATTATCTGCGGAACACTTACAGACGCCAATTTTCTTCCAAATTTTTTTGATGCTATTTTATTGAGAGAAGTTTTAGAACATTTGCACAATCCTGTAGAGACCTTAAAGGAGATAAAAAGAATTATTAAGCCAGGGGGGAGAATATATCTTTCTGTTCCTATAAGTAATAATTTATTTTTTAAAATATTTAAAAACAGATGGCATTCTTTAGAAATACCTCGTCATATATGGATACCCTCAACAAAGGCAATAAAAATCTTATGTTATAAAACAGGTATGAAGATTAACAGATTGAAATATAGAAGGGGTGGAGAAATACTGGGTAGTATACAATATGTTATTAATGATCTTGGGCGTCAAAGAATATACCTTGCAGACAACAAAAGAAATAAGATTTATCGGAATAAATTTTTAATGAAAATAATAAGTCCACTTGAGTTGATTCTTCAAGAGTTTCATTTAACCAGTGGGATATTAATAGAAATTATGAAAAAATGAAAATACTTTATTTAGGTGCAATAATGCCTCAAAATTTTCACGAACAAAATACTATTTTTACTTTTTTAAAGCATGGATATGAAGTTTCTGTAATTAACGTAAATAGATGTTATTTTACAGATGAAATAACAGGGGTTGGAAAAGTAGAAATCTGTAATATTTATGAAGAGGGAGATCCATATAAAGGTAAAATTGGTAGAATTTATTGGGAATTAAACAATTTTGGTGTAATAAGAGGCTATAAAGATATTAAAGATAGGATGACCCGCTTTATTAAAAAAGTTAACCCGGATATTATATATTGTTTTTTTGGCTCAGGGATATTTAATGAAATAAACATGATTTTAGAAATGAAATTAGGGATACCGCTAATTCATAATTTATTATGTTATCCAGCATCATTATCATATCAATTGGTAAAAAGAGAAAATAGACAGTATAGTAAAATTATTAATAGTATATCTGGTAGAATTTATCCTACGGAAACTATGTTTAATTATGTTAAAGCGGCTATTAACCCTAATAGAGGAGTTGATATTATTCTCATGGAGTATTTTAGTGAAAAATATTTTCCACATAAAAGGTTGCCATTGCTTTCTTCTGTAGATAATGAACCCCATTTGGTATTTCTTGGTAGAACAGATTTTTCTTCCACCAGATTAATTGATGATATAAGGGAACATATTTTAGAATTTGTAAAAGCAGGCATTCATATCCATTTAAGAGCTCCGGCAATGAATTTGCCCTCCAATAGATATATTCATATTTTTCCTACTTTTGATAGTAGTAGGACTTTTAATGGAGAATTGTCTACTTTTATGACTCAATTTGACGGTTGTTTAGTGCTATATAACTTTGTATCCAGATATTGTAGAGATAGGTTTTATAATACGTTACCGAGTCGTTTCCTTTTTGGAATGACAACAGCTATTCCTATCGTGTTACCAGAGAAAAGTTTAATCTCATGCGAAGAAATAGTTAAGAAATATAATATAGGGTTAATATACAAGGATGTCGATGATTTAAAAGAAAAATTATATGATGAGACAACAATGAAAAAATTAAGTAAAAATGTATTAGCAAATCATAAGAAATTTACATATGAAGATAATTTTTATAAATTAGATAATTGGATTAGAAAAATAATTACTAATCAATGAAAAATGTATTGATAATAGCTTATCATTTCCCTCCGATAGGAGGAGGAGCTGTTTTAAGAACACAAAAATTTGTAAAATACTTGCCTCAATTTGGATTGATGCCAACAGTTGTTACAACGGATATTCCTGTTTCTATAAAAGATGATAGTTTATTAGGAGAACTTGATAAAAGAATAGAGATTTTTAGAACAGTTACATTTGAAAAATTTGGCATAGAGAAAAGCTTGGATGAAAAAATTCATAAACAAAACAAAGAAAAAAGAGTGTTATTTGCAAAATTACTTATTATTTGGAAATTTTTTAAAAACACTATTATAAATAATTTTTTTATACCAGATAGGTATGTAGGCTGGACAATATTTGCATATAAAAAATGTAAAGAAATTATAAAAAGACAAAAAATAGATATGATATATAGTTCATCCCCGCCGGTTTCTGCTCATTTAGTTGCGTATCTATTAAAATGTCATAAAAAAATACCATGGGTAATGGATTATAGAGACTTATGGTTGAATCATAATATATTGGGGCCTAAAACCAAATTTAGTAAATTTATTAGTAACAAGTTAGAAAAAAAATTTATTTCTAGAGCAGACAAAATTATTTCAGCTACTGCTATAATAACAGAAGATTTTATAGATAGATATAAAAAAAATAATAAATTTATTACAATAACAAATGGTTATGATAAAGAAAAATTTGAAAATAACCATACAAGCAAATATAAAACAAAGAATAAATTTACTATTGTTTATAGTGGTAGTTTTTCTAATTATCAAACGCCCGAATACTTTCTCATAGCAATTAAAGAATTATTATTAGAGCACAATGATTTTAAATCGGATATTGAAGTTGTTTTTGCTGGTAGTGTAGAACAAAATCATCTTGTATCAACCATAGTTAATTTTGTAGGATTTATACCTTACCAGGAAGCTGTGGATTTGATATGTTCTGCAGATGTTTTGTTGCTTACAATATATGAATTACAGTGTAGCAAAAGTGTTTTAACTACTAAGTTATTTGATTATATTGGTGCGCAAAATCCCATACTTGCGCTTATTCCACCAGGGATAGCTTCAGAAATGATTAAAAATGAAAAGCTTGGAGTCGTTGTTTCTCCTAAAAATATTCCAGATATAAAAGACGCAATTCTTGAGTTTTATGTAAAATGGAAAGAAAAAAAACTTTATACGGGGGCAAATTATAGTGTGCTTGCTAAAAAGTTTGATAGAAAACAATTGACTTATGAATTAAGTAAGGTATTAAATGAGGCAATAAATCATAAAAAAATAATATGAATAATAGAGATAATATAAATATATTTATAAACAATTTAAAAATTATAAAACCAAAACGTATTTTGATGTTTTTAGGAATTATTATGCTTGCATTTTTTGTACAAAAATTATTTGGTATAATGCCTGCTTTTATATTTATGGTAGTTACTTTCGGTTTTTATTTATTTTTTATTTTTCGTGAACATATCAATTGGAGTTCTTCTCAGGTTTATGAATGGATAACAGTAGTTGTTATGGGAATAATAGCATATTTTATGGGGAGCGCAATTGCAAATGAAGATTTTTGGCCAGTACAAATTATAGTTGTGTATATTTATGTGATTTTTCTCTTCAAAAAACCTGAATATGTCTTTTTAATTTCGGTTATTTTAATTACAAATATGTTTTGTCTTATTAATCCTGATTATTTTAGTATAAAGGGGATATTTAAACTTAGAGATTTGTTATTAATAATTCCTTTTTTACCTCTTATGACAAAAGAACTTATTAATAGAAAAAATATACCCTTTATTTTTGGTTCTATTACTGCGAAAGCAATATTTGGGATATGTTTTATTATCTCTTTCTTTATTATGACTACTGTTGTACGCTATTCATATCCTATTGCCTTAAGTTTTAAAATAGCAAGGGATTATTTTTATTTTCTATTCTTTTTTTCTGTCCTCTATTCTGTAAAAAGCAGAGAACAATTAAATTTCGTTATTAAAACAATGGTTGTTCTTTCTGTTATATTTGCTATATTGTATAGTGTCCAGGCTCTTTCGGGTGGGAAAATAAATCCTTTTCCTTTTTATCGTGGAACTTCAGGGGTAAACTGGGGGGTTCCATTAGCTAGAGGATATGTTTCATTTGGTTTTGAAGGGGTTGTGCTTTTTGCACTAATAGGAGTAGTTGGATTTATAGATCCTAATCAAGTAAAACTAAAATTCTGGCTTATGGTTATTGTGGTGTTCCTTGGCATGGCATACTTTTTAAGTTTAGGTAGGAGCGGATGGTACTGTGCCATACTAGCTATTATTTTGAATTGGGTTTTATTGCCGGTTGAACGTAAACATATGTTTGCAAGGTGGATGATAAAAACAAGTGCAATGTTTCTTTTCCTCCTGTTTTTGATAGGAAGTATAAGATATAAATCTCCTGCTGTATTAATTACTGGTGGAATAGATAGATTCCGTAGTGGTTTCACTGAAATGCAAACACGTTCGGGAACATTTGGAGCAAGAGCAAAAGTGTTTGAGGGATTTTTAGATAAAGGCGTAAAAGAAAATCTTTTATTTGGAATGGGATTTTTATATCCGGATGAAGGGCTAACTAATACTTTGCCTTATAGAACGGTTATTTATGTGGATAGTGGATTAGTGACCCTTTTGAATACTATGGGAATAGTAGGGTGTTTATTTTATATAGGGTTAAATATTCTTTTTATTTGGAGAGCTTTTTATATTTTTCATAGATTACACACACCTGTTTACAAAGGGTTTCTAATAAGCTTTCTCGCAGGGTTGATAGTCGGATGGGTGACTATATTTACATATCCAGGGTTAACTAATTATTCAGATATTGTTCTTACTGCGTTGTATCTTGGATTGAATGAAGTGATGTATAAAGTTGATTTTATAGATACCAAAAATCATAATGGAACTCTCAATAATAATTTTAAATTATAACGGGAAACATTGGCTTAAAGATTGTCTGGACTCTATTTTAAAAAATACTACTAATACTAACTTTGAAATACTTTTAGTAGATAATGCCTCTACAGATGGAAGTATTGAATATGTTGAAAAAGAATTTCCTTCAGTAAAGATTATTAAAAATAAGACAAATGTGGGATTTACACGTGGAAACAATATAGGAATAAAAGAGGCAGTAGGAGAGTATATATGTATATTAAATAACGATACAATTATTCTTTCAGATGCTATTGAGAATCTTTTAGGTTTTGTTAAATTGCATCCTTTAAAAGTCCTTGCTGCAGGTAAGTTATTAGGATTTGATGGAAAATTTCAAACAAATTATACTAAGTATCCAGAGTTTTTGCAAGAATATTTAAATTTTACAATTTTTAAGCTTAAAGCGCCTAATTTTCTTATTAGAAAAAAAGCATGTATTAGTAAGGAAAATGGTAAATATATAGATAAAATTTGCAAAGTTGATGTAGTTACAGGAACGTTTTTTATAATTAAAAGGGAAGATATGTTGAAATTAGGCGGCTTTGATGAGAACATTTTTATATTTTATGAAGATGCGGATTTATGTTTTAGGTTTAGAAAAAATGGCGGACATATTTTTTATTATCCAGATGCTGTTATAAAACATTATATGGGAGGGTATTATAAATCTCACAAATTAGATGCAATAGAAAAAAGTTATCAAAGCATTTTGTATTATTTTAGAAAACATTATGGCAGGGGATATTGTTTCTTGTTTGATTTTGCTGTGAAAAAGACAATTTTTATTATGTTGTTCTATTTGATGGCTATACCGGCACTTATATCTAATGAAAATTCTAATTATAGAAGGAAAATAGAGGAAAAGATAAGAATGTTTCATTATATATTAGGAATATAATTATCCAATATATCACGATATTAAAATAAAAATTTCAATATGAGGGACCTTACAATTTTAAATCTTGCATTATATAGCCCTGATTTTTCAAGTAATTTTGGGGAAAGCTTGTTAAAGCTAGGGAAAGAACTTAAACTTCGTAAGGGGAAACTTATAGTTTGTTTTCCTGAGTTTAAGGATTGGATGAACATTTTTAAGATTAATGATATTCCCGTTGAAATAGTTCCTATAAGAAGAGTTTTTGATTTTAATGCCATTAAATTGGTTGTTAAATTGGTAAAAAAATATAACATTACCATTATTCATACGCATTTTGGAATAGAAACCCAAGTTATAGCCTGTATTTCTAAATGGCTATGTAAAAGAAATACCGGTGAGCCTTTGGCTCAAAAAATTGTCTGGCATTGGCGTAATCCTATTCGCACTGAAATCATATCAGATGATGCAAAAGGGATTAAGAAAATACTTTTAGAGATAAAGAAATTATCCGGAAATTTATTTTATAGGTTCTTAGATAGGCATTTTGTAACTACGAATATAGTTATTTCAAGCTCAATTAAAAGTATGTTATTAAAAAGGAAGCTAATTCCTGAATGCAAGATTGAAATCATTCCTAATGGAATAGATTTAGAGTCCTACAATGTTGATAACGTGGAAGATATAAGGAAGGGTTTTTCTATAAGTCGGGACACAATTTTAATAGGAAATATAAGTAATTTTAGACCCCAAAAAGACCATTTTACATTTCTTGAAGCTATAAGAATAGTATTAGAGAAACACCCCAAAAGTATGTTTATATTGGTAGGAGATGGTCCAAATAGATTAAAGGCAGAGAAATATGCGGATTCTTTAGGAATAAGGCAAAATCTAATATTTACGGGAGTGCAGGGCGATATTAAGCCCTTTATTAAAGCCTGTAATTTTACCGTTCTTTCGTCTTTTTATGAAGGGTTCGGAAATGTCATTTGTGAGTCTATGGCATTAGAGAGACCGGTAATTGCAACAAATGTTGGAGGAATTACGGACATTATAGTGGACAATGAAAATGGCTTTTTAGTCCCGCTTAAAAGTCCTGAAATAATGGCAGAAAAAATGGTAAGGCTTATAATACACCCGGAAGAAGTGGAACATTTTGGAAAAAATGGAAGAAGATTGATAGAAAAAAGATTTACGATTCAGATATGGACACAATCAATTATATCATTGTATCTAAAGATGATAAAGATTAAGTAATAATAACGGTGTATTTTATAAATTTAAGTTGCATAGTGAAAGAATAAGTTTATAATTAGCTTCCTGTGATGCTAAATAATAATATAGAATTTAAGAGTAAGTTCGCAGATATGAAACTTATTGACTCGTTAATTAATGATTTATACAGAATTGCAAAGCAAAATTATATTATTATGGAAGTTTGTGGTACACATACGGTAGCATTTTTAAAGTTTGGTTTAAAATCTTTATTGCCGAAGTCAATTCGTGTTATTGCCGGTCCGGGTTGCCCGGTATGCGTTACGCCTCAAAAACTAATAGACTATTCCATTAGTTTAGCAGATTATGCGATTATTGTAAGTTATGGGGATATATTTAGAGTGCCGGGTTCGTTTTCTTCTTTAGAAAAAGTAAAGTCTAAGGGGAAAGACATAAGGATTGTTTATTCTATTACGGAAGCCTTGGATATTGCGATTGATAATCCTAAAAAGATGGTTGTTTTTTTGGCAGTAGGATTTGAAACTACTGCCCCTGCTACGGCGAACGTACTGATTAGAGCAAAAAAATTAAATGTAAATAATTTTTTTATTCTTCCGGGGCATAAGCTTATCCCGCCGGCTATTGAATATTTGTGTTCTAACGGGGTAAATGCAAATGGTTTTATGCTCCCCGGGCATGTTTCGACAATTATTGGCTGTTCAGCGTATCAATCTATCGTAGATAAATATAAAATTCCTTGTGTTGTTACCGGATTTGAAGCAATAGATATAGTTACAAGTATTTATAAACTTGTTGAGCAGATAAATAACAATGATGCTAAATTGGATAATACATACTCAAGAGGAGTAAAATGGTACGGTAATCCTGTTGCAAAAGAAAATATAGCAACTGTTTTTAGAACTGCAGATTCTGAATGGCGTGGTATTGGTTCTATTCCCGATAGCGGGCTCGAACTCAATCAAAATTTTCATGAATTTGATGCTATGCAAAAATTTGGTATTAAATTATCAGATACCATAATTGAAGACAATGGCTGTAGATGTGGTGATGTATTACTTGGCATTATTGAACCTGAACAATGCGTAAACTTTGGCAACAAATGTACTCCTGAAGAACCAATAGGACCGTGTATGGTTTCTTCTGAAGGCACATGTGCGGCATATTTTAAGTATGGAAAAACTTAAGATTAGTTATATTACGTATATTTTTGGGTGTAATTAAAGATAAAATGAACTCTATATTATTAGCTCATGGAAGCGGCGGTAAATTACAGTCTGATTTATTGGAAAAGGTTATATTAAAATATATAAAAAACCCTATTATTAATTTGCTTGAAGATAGCGCATATTTGTCCGTGAGTAAAAGCAAAATTGCTTTTACAACAGATTCTTATGTAGTGAACCCATTATTTTTCCCCGGAGGAAATATTGGTAAACTTGCCGTATGCGGGACGGTAAATGATTTGTTATGTATAGGCGCAAAACCTTTGTATTTGAGTTTAGGTTTGATTATTGAAGAAGGCTTTGATTATGAAAGGTTTGAAAAAATAATTGCGAGTATAGCTTCGGAAGCAAAAAATGCGGGAGTAAAAATAGTTTGCGGGGATACAAAAGTAGTTGAACATGGGAAAGGGGATGGAATTTATATAAATACTGCCGGGATAGGGGAAATTAAACATTATTTTTCTCCACAAAAAATAGAAGCAGGCGATTTTATTATAGTAACAGGGAATATTGGAGACCATGGGATAGCACTGCTTTCTGAAAGGCAGAAACTGAAGTTTAAGACTCCGATTATAAGTGATGTTGCTAATCTTACAGGCATTGCGGATATATTATTTAAAACTTCCGGCATTCATTGTATGCGAGACCCAACAAGAGGTGGATTAGGCGGAATTTTGAAAGAAATAGCACTAAAATCTAATATAGAAATGGAAATAAATGAAAATAGTATTCCTATTAACCCGGGTGTTAATAGTATATGTGAAATTTTGGGGATAGACCCTTTATATCTTGCTAATGAGGGGAAATTCGTTATTTTCAGCAAAGAAGAAAAAGTAGTGTCTCTCTTAAGACGTACTAAACTTGGAAAAAATACGGCTGTTATCGGGAAAGTTGTTAAAAAGAAACAAAAAGGGGAAGTGATTCTGCTGACAAAAACAGGGGGGAAAAGAATTATTGATATCCCTCGCGGTGAATTACTTCCAAGAATATGTTGAAGGTGTGAATGTTTAACATAGAGTAATGACGAATTCTTGTCCCAAAAATAAGAAAGAAAAGAACGAGAAGTATATTTCCCGTTATCTTCCGCACGATGAGTTACAAGAAAAATTAGATAGACATTTGGATTATAAAAATTTCAATACAAGATTTCTTCATAGGCAAAGAATAAACAGTTTTTTAGAAATAACAAAATCGATATCAAATGTTAATAGGGCATTGGATATTGGGTGTGGAACCGGTATTTATTCTGAGTTATTGTTAGGCGTATCAAAAGAGATTTTTGCAACGGATATAAAAAAAACTGTTTTATTTCCAAAAAATAAAAGCTCTTTTATACAAATGGATTTGCAAATGTTGGGATTTAAGGAAAATACTTTTGATTTCATAGTATGCTCAGAGGTTTTGGAACATATAGAGAATCTTAACTCCGGATTAAAGGAGATTTATAGGATTTTAAAGCCTAATGGTATAGTGTTGATTTCGGTACCAAATAAAACAAGTATTTTTTGGGTTAAAAATTATATAAAATTTTACTTTACTTATTTTTTTAATAAAGCGCCAAGCATTATCAGACAGGAATATAAAAAACATATAGATTTTTCAGCTTTTAAGTTAATAAAATTAATGAAAAGCATGGGATTCAATATACTGAATGTATATGGTGTTTTTCTTATGCTGTGTCCCATTAAAATTATTGAATATTTTGCGAAAGAATTCCCCCAAATAGCATATAATATTTGTAGAATAGATGAATGCTTGTTGAAATTAGATATTAAAAGATATAGTGGTTATTTATTTATTTTAGGATATAAAAAATGAAAGTTCTTGTATTGAGTAATATGTATCCGTATGGACAATCGTATTATGGGGCATTTATAAAAAGGCAGATAGAGTCTTTAGAAAACAGAAATGTTGTAGTTATAAAGTCGATAAAGACAAAGAAAGGTAGTTATTTTATATTTTATTTGAGAAGCATTTATTATATTTTGTTTAAGAAATATGACATTATTCATGCTCATTATGGATTTCATTCGGCTTTTCCTACCCTGATTTTCAAGAGAAAAAAGCTTATAATTACTTATCATGGAAGCGATGCTTTATTGGAGCCATATCGTAATTTTTTATATAATTTTTTGCACAGGGTAACAATTAAAAGAGCTGATTTTATTATTGCTGTTAGCGAAGGGATAAAACAGTCACTTATTCGGAAATTTAATATTAATGAATTAAAAATTTCCGTAATTAGCTGTGGCGTGGATACAAACTTATTTTCCCCAACTCTTCATAAAAAAGAGTTAAGGAAAGAACTAAATCTTCCTGAATCTAAAAAGATAATACTATTTGTTGGAGAAGTTTCTTATAATAAAGGCGTGGATATCATATATGAATGCGCAAAAGTGTTAAAAGATTATTTGTTCATATTGATAGGGGATATAAAACATAGGACAAATCCTTTGCCTAACTATATTCTAACCGGAACTAAGCCTAATTCCGAGTTGTATAAATGGTTTAATGCCTGTGATTTATTTTTCTTGCCAAGCAGGAGCGAAGGAACGCCGGTTTCTATTTTAGAAGCAATGTCTTGTGGATTAACGGTTTTGGCGTCTAATGTTGGAGGTATTCCTGATATTATAGAAGATGGTAAAATAGGGTGGTTGATAGATAATTTAGACGAAAAGGATAAAATAATAAATAAATTAAGGACGATAATCGAGGATACGAAAATGTTAGAGAGTGTCGGTAAGAAAGGGAGAGAAAATATTATAAAAGATTTCAGCGAAGATAAAATTGCAGAAAAAATAAAGGGGATATATACTAAAATACTATGGGAATAGCGGGGATATTAAGCAAGTCGAGTTTGAATAAAGATAGTCTTGCAGCTATGTTAGAGACTATGAACCACGAAAGTTTCTACAAAAAAGAGTTTTATGAGTCCGGCTCTATTTTATTAGGAAGCGTAGGCATTACGCAAGGGAAAAAAATATTATTTAATAATGATAAAACTATTATGCTTTTATCAAATGGAGAAGTCTTTTACAATTTCAATGCGAAATCAAGTACCCGTAACTTGTTATCCCTGTATGAAAAAGAAGGTATAAACTTTGTAAATTATATAAAAGGACAATTTGTTATTGTAATTTTTCATATACAGGATAAAAAGGTATTTATTGTAACTGACCACTATGGGTTTAAGCCTTTATATTACACATATAAAGACGATAAATTTGTTTTTGCATCGGAACTCAAAGCTATTGTAAAATGTCTCGGATTAAGTTCTTCAATTAATATTTCTGCATTGGCTGATTTTGCGATGTTTAATTACCCGCTGGGAGATAAAACATTTATCAAAGATATTGAGCGTATGCCGCCTGCTTCAATATGGGAATTTGATTTAAAAAGATTGTCTGATTTTCAGCAGAGCTGGATAAGAATCCCTAAGGGCTGCGCCCAAGGGCTTCTTAAAAAAAGGGAATACTGGGAATTTAAGAATCTTCTCCATAAGGATCAATTAAGTACGGAAGAAGCTACTAAACAATGCGGCGAAGTATTTAAAAATGTAGTTGGTGAGTTATTAAGTAAAGATAAGAAAATTAGTCTTACCCTGACTGGAGGATATGATTCCCGGGCAATATTATCTACTATAGACTGTAATAGATATAAAGTTAATAGTTTTACATATGAAATACAGGATAAAAAACAATCTATTATTGCTCAAGAAATTGCGAAGGTTGCAGGATGTAGTCATATAATCCAAGAGATTGGTTCCGAATTTAATAAAGACGTTGATGAATTTTTAGAAAAAACCGTTTGGTTTACAGATGGTTTGTGTAATATAGTTCATACGGAATTATTGTATGTATTTAAGAAATTGCAGAATCTTGTAAATCCATGTTTTACAGGAATAGGTGGAAGTGAACTTATCAGAGGGTTACAGAATACGGGGCTTCCGTTTAGTGAAAATTTGAGAGATATAATATTTTCTGATACTCCATTACAGACATTGGATAATATTGGGAAAATGGATAATTCTTATGGTTTGTTTTCTAAAGAATTTATTGAACACAATAAAGATAAGATTGAGATGAAGATTCCATTGGAATTATCAATAAATGAGAGAGCGTTGTATTTTACGTTATATGAAATCTTCCGTAAATATTATGGGGGAGTGACATTGCTTGAAAGTTTTTATGCCCATATTAGGCTTCCGTATATGGATTATGATTTTGTAAATTTTATGGTCAATACGCCATTCTCTATTTTGCAGAACAAACAATTTTCTCAGAATCCTTTGAATAGATTAAAAGGGCAACAAATTTCAAGTAAAATTATTCAATATAATAATTCAAAACTACTACTCGTACCAACAGATAGGGGATATCTTCCTTTATTTAATTTATATCCGATGGCTTTGCCCGTAATTTTGTTTTATAACCTTAAACGAAAATTATCCGGTTCTTCTAATAAAAGTTCAACTGAAAATGTTATGCGTAGTGTAGCTAAAAGGATTATAGAAGAGGATAAAACTCAAAAAAGGGATTACTACAATGCCGGAAAATTAAAAGAATTATCTCGTATTTATCCGAATTGGAGTATTACGGACTGGCAAGAAATAACAAAAGTTGTTACATTTGAAATGTGGCTGAGGCAGTTAGAGAATACAAATAAATGATAAAAAATCCACTAATAATGATCTATTTATGAAAATTCTTCATATAAATTGGTCTGGGGAAATCGGGGGGGCAGAAACATTCGTATATAACCTAGCTTTTGCTCAAAAAGAGAGTCGCAATGACGTGACAATAGCATATATGACTAAAAGTTCCATATTGGGACTTAAAGCTCAAAAAACAGGCATTAAAACCATAGAATTTGATATGTGCTCAGGGTTTGATCTAATCAAGGGGCTTAATTATATAAAGTTCATAAGAAAGGAAAAATTTGATATTATTCATGACCATAACGGTCCTCCAATTGTAAGGTTATCAAAAGTTTTTTCCGGGAAGTCAACTTTTATTCAGCATATTCATGGAACAAAATGGGGTAATATAAAATGGGAAAAGAGAGAAGTCATATTATGGAAAACAATAACGAATAAGTTTGTTGGTTGTTGGATTGCTAACTCCGAGCATACTAAAAAAATTGCATCTTTGAAAGAACGAATTCCTTTGTCTAGTATTAAAGTTGTGTATAATGGCATAAAATTGTCAGAATTTAAGTTATTAAGGGATAAAAGTGAAATTAAGAAAGAGTTCAATATGGGTAAAAATGACTTTATTGTAGGAACGGTTGCCAGGTTGGCTCCACCTAAGGGTATAGATAATTTTATTGAGGTTGCAAGAAGGACAGATGATTCGGATATAAAATTTATCATAGTGGGGGAGGGGGAGTTAGAAAGTAAGCTAAAGTTACTTGTAAAAGAAATGAATTTGCAGGATAAAATAATCTTTACAGGTGCGAGAGAAGATATTCCCGATATTTTATCTATTTTTGATATATTTTTATCAACATCTAAGTGGGAAGCTTTTGGTATAACTATTATAGAAGCTATGGCAGTGGGTTTGCCCGTAGTGGCATTTTCGGTTGACGGGATAAAAGAAATAGTAAAAGAAAATTGTGGAATATTAGTCCCTTATCCGGATGTGGATAAGATAGTAGAAACTATAAGTTTTTTGAAAACTAATCCGGCCAAAAGAAAAGAAATGGGAACAAAAGGTATGGAATATGTCTCTAATTGTTTTGATATTAAAACAATAGAAACAAAAATAAAAGATTTATATGAAGAGGTGTGCTCTACTTCTTCGCAGCGAAACAAACTCCGTAAATAAACTTAGATTATCGTATTATAGCAACTTTTTTAGATGTATAAGTTTCACCTGCTTTTAGCGATACGAAATATACTCCGGAAGCAAGTCCATAGGTAGTAAATTTTAAGTTATAATCCCCAGCGATTTTATTTTCATTTGCAAGAGTTTTTATTACTCTACCTGTTATGTCACATATATTCAAAGTTATATATTGATTTGTTGATATGTTGAAACTTACAGAAAGGTATTGAGTAATAGGATTAGGAGATATTTTTAGATTTAATTTATTGTTAGAGATTTCTTCAATGCCAACATTTCCAACTTTTAAAGTAATTGGTACCAGCCAAGGATTATTGTTACTGAAATTTGACACTATTCTAAGTGTATCGTAGTAATAGCCTTTTGCTAATCTTGCTCTGGCAATAATAGTAATATTTTGGGCTCCTCCTGTTTTAGGAATAGAAAAGTTGGTAGGGTTTACTGAAAAAATCCAATTTGAGTTATAAGTTATATCGGAAACAAATAAATCGGTATTAGATGAGCTTGAATTATAAACAGTTACTATACCAGAATCACAAGGGGCAGATGCAATAAGAACTGCATTACGAAGGTTAGGTTTTCCATAACCATACTTATTGTCCCATCCCGTTGGTCCAAGATCCGTGGCGGTAGAATTTAATATTTTTCGCACCTCACGATTTGTAAGGGATGTATTTGCTGCCCAAACAAGTGCAGCACATCCCGAAACATTTGGACAGGAAAAAGATGTTCCGTCCTGTGGCCCATAAGTTCCCCCGGGACAGGTTGTTTGTATGCCTTCTCCGGGAGCTATAAGTTCCATAGCAGGACCATAACAACTAAAAGAAGACCACTGATTTGTTTGTCCGATAGAACCTACACATATAACTGAGGGATACCCTGCGGGGAAAGTAATTCCCAGGCTCCCTTCATTACCACTTGAAGCAACAAGAATACATCCGGAATCCCATGCTGCCTGGCATTCTGTCATACTGTATTGACCTGCTCCACCGGCATTACTCATAGAAATAACATTTACATGATTATCTATGCACCATTGTATTCCTTGTCCCAGCCATGCATCGGTTGTAGTGGAACCGCTTACTATTCGTACACTATAAAGTCTGGAATTTGATATGCCTGCAACTCCTATGCCATTATTAATAGTTGCGGCAGCAACACCGGAACATTCTGTCCCGTGAGATCCTGCCGGAGCTGGATCATTATTTCCGTCTACAAAATCATACCCTTTTATGGTAGTGAATCGGGCACTTAAATCCGGGTGAGTATAATCTGCTCCCATATCAAGAATTCCTATAGAGATAGAATCACTCCCATATCCAAAATCCCATGCACCAGGTGCGTTTAAGTTTGTTTTATCCCATTGTTGTCCCCAATAGGGATCGTTAGGATTCGCCTGAAGTTTTATTATTCTATTTGGTTCTACAGAGTTTATATTAGGTTTAGTTCTAAGGGACCGGATAAAAGCTTTTTCTTCTTCTATTCCTCCGGATATTTTAACAAGTATGAAATTAGAGCCTAAATTTCTATTTAATAATAACACATTTTTAGTTGTAACATTAAGTTCTTCTAATGTAGCATTTTTTACATTTATATTATTACTATAACCGATTATTATTTCTCCTGGAACTATATCTTGCCAGTATTTTTTATCTGTTTCTTTTAATAAAGGGACTGACGGATTGGGGAAATCCGTTTTAATTGTTTTTACTAATATAGCACTACTATCTATTTCTAGTGTAAGTTGAGAAGGATAAATACTCATTTCAGGCTCTTCATTTTCATACTTTACAATAACGGCTTGGAGATAATCACCAACATCATCTATCCATATCGGGGTTTTACTGGGATCATAGTATTTTGAGGGCGAACTTACTGTCTTATCCATAGCGCTTGTAGGATATAAAGTATCGGATTCAAAATTACCAACCCAGAATGGGAAATATGCATAAACCGGGGTAGGTAGTGTATACATTGTCCAATTAACGCCTCCTGAAGTTGTGTTTATGGTAGTAGAGGTAGAGAATACTCTCTGTCCCGGGTTATTAAATTCATTATTTTCCCATATAAATAGACTACATTGTTTTGATGAAGCTGTCTGACTATATACTCCATATAGAATTGCAATTATAGAGCAAGGTTTCTGTATTGTGAATTTAGTTGCTTCGTATTCGATTCGCCATTTTGCTCCGCAAGGAGAGTAAGGTGATGATACTTGGGGACTTAAAGTATCTAGTGTGCTTTTCCCGATGTTAGATGATGCAAATATAGTTTTATTGGAATATTTATCAGATAATAGGATAACGGGTTTACTTCCCCAGACTAAACTTCCTAAAGCAGTTAAAATTAACATAAATATAGATTTATTCATAGATTTATCCTTTTTTGGTTAAATTAATTTTCTTAAGATATACGATTTTAATAATGTGGCTGAATTAATTATTTGTCAAGGGGGTGTTATTTGATAAGTACCAGTTTTTTAGTAGCTTTGAAATTGTCTGTTTCTAATTTATAGAAGTATATCCCGGAAGCTACTTTCTTGCCATTGTTATTTATTCCTTCCCATCTTATCGTATAATTACCTGGTTTAACGTTACTATTGTCTATTAGAGTCTTTGTCAACCTGCCTGATGCATCGTAAATATTTAATTTAACTTTAGATGTTAATTCTCCTACGCAGTATTGAATAGATGTTTTTTCACGGACCGGGTTAGGTGTATTTTGCAAAAGTTTAAAGCAAAACAGTTGTTGTTTTTCTTCTACTGATATTTCAGATGTATCGAATGGGATAAAGCCATAAGTTCCTGTATGCCATCTGTCATGACAGAAAGTTCCCCATTCTACTTTAGTTCCTGCAACTTCCCATATACGAATTTTATAATCTCTTGTTGCAGATAAGAGTTCATTTTTACCGTCAAAGTCTATATCGCTTACTATTGGCGTTACGTCCGTTCTACCATTTGAATATATTGGGAATCCCGGTGTGATTTTACCGTTTGGTTCAAAGGCATATATAGTTCCATCAAGAAGTGAAATACCAATATAATTAGGTACATTGTCTCCATCAATATCTGCAAGTATAGGAGTTGCAGGGGATACTTGGTTCATAAGGCATAAAGTTACAGGCCAGCCCGTAACTATTGTTCCATCCCCTTTCCACAGATGAAATGAATTTATTCCCGAGAGAGCCACTTCTAATGCTCCATCACCATTGACATCTCCTATAGTTGGCCCTGACATATAAAGGTAACTGTCAGTGGAATTACAATTTTTGGGCCAGTTATTTACAGGAGTGCCATCGGAGTGATAAGCATAAATTAAATTATTAGGGGCACAAGTATGAATAACTACTTCTAATCCTGGGTACGAAGGGTCTATATTCCCTATTGCCGGGGATGAAGGCACACCTTTTATAAAGGCTGGCCATCCCGGAACTATGTGGCCTGTTATTCCATTCCATGCAAAGAGTGAAGATTTAGAAGTATCCCCGTTGAAGTTTGAAAAGCCCACGACAATTTCAAGAGTATCATCATTATTTATGTCTGCGATAGCAGGTGTACAAATACCCAAAGCAGGTGCCTTACTTTGGTCTATTACTATCATTGAAGTGTCACATATAGCAAAGACACCATCAGAGTTTAAATATCCTATTCCGTTTTCTTTAAATACATAAATTCTTCCACTCCTATTGCCAGTATTATCAAATTTCTCTATTGCCAGTATAATTTCTAATTTTCCATCTTTATCCAGATCTTGTACGGATGGGGATGAGAATAATATCCCACAGTCCATAATTTGTATTGGAAAATTTGCACGAACAGTTCCATCTTTTTTAAATGCCCATATTTTGGGAGTAATTGACCATGATTGTGTTCGTATTATTTCAAAACTTCCATCGTTATCTATGTCTGCAACGACTGGCGCCGTCCACGAATTTCCTAAATTTGAAGCGAAGGCTCCATCAGGTGCAAGAATGCCTTCTCCTGAAGCATACCATGCATATAAATTTTGATCATCTCCCATATTTGTAATTATTTCTAAACCAGGTTTTTCAGGTTTAATGTCGGCTACAACAGGAGAATTTACAAAAGAGTTTTTACCTGATTGAGGCCATCCCTGTTTGAAAGAAGGATTGCTTCTCCCTGATACAAGAGGCGAAAAGCTACTTTCATTAAGAGAATTATCAACAGAAGTTACCAAATAAGAGTAGCTTGTGTAGGGTGGTAGAAATTTATCTTCCCATGAGAATATGTTTTTTATTAGTTGAGAATTTAGAAGAGTCGTATCGGATGCCCTGTAAACATTATACCCATAAGCACAAGTTGAATTCCAATTAACTGATATGCCGTTAGGTTTAGCAAATGTAGCAAGAATAGTTGGCGGGCTAATGGAAGAGAGGGTAAATGTATCATTCCATATATGAGAACACGAATCCCTAAGTTCCAATACAAATCGAGGAGAGGCAGAAGTTCCGCTAAATTGAAAACAATCTTTTAATGTTAAAATAGTATCAGCTGAAATATCTCCTATATATTCTAATGAATCAACCAAAAGAACTCCTGGTGTAAGTGAAAATAGTGTAGCATTTACTGATTTGGCTTTACCTGTTCCTTCGTTTTTTATTCTTAGGGATATAAGGTGTGAAGAGTCTGCATAATGTGAGTAATGTTTTAATAATGGTGCCTGTATAGTTAGATTAAAAGTATCTCTGGAAGAATCAAGGCTATTATAAATATTTAGACTAAGATTAATGTCCCCTGGCGGGCAGGTTTTATCTATAAGTATTCTGTATTCTTTAGATTTTGCTTCTTTACTTAATAAGTTACCATAGGATTGAATAGTGTCAAGGAATGTGAGATAAGGCGATGAATTGAGAATTTTTGCAAATACATCAAAAGCTGTTATTGCTCCCGTATTTTCTAAAGAAAGACACAGTTTAATTTCTTCTCCTGATTCCGGAACTCCATCACCATCAATGGTGTAGTTTATATATTTTACATAAGCATAATCTGGTTGAATGAATATATATCCTTCGTAAGGTAAAAAGTCAGGTTTTGATATAACCAACTTTAAATTGCCACGGGTTTCCGGAGTTGTTAGAAAAATAATTTCTCCATGGCTGTTTGTAATTCCCCTTCCATATATTTCGCCTTTTTTATAGATGCATACCGATGCTCCTGAAACCAAGGATTTATCCTTTGTTTTTCTTGCTGTAATCTTTATCTTTTTTTCTCCTGCGGTTATCGTTAATGGATAACTTATGGTTAATGAGTCAGGTTTTTTTGTCCAGAATCTGGTACACGGATCACCATAAAGGTCGTAACTTAAAGCAACATCTCTGTAGTTACCATCAGTTTCTATACCACCAAGATAGATATCAGGGATTATTTTAGTTTTTGCCCATGCCAGAGCTTTTCCTACAGGGAATAGGCTGTCAAAAACTGCTTTATAAAAATAACAATTTAGTCTTGTTTCTTCAGAAAACCAACCTACCCTTGAACTGCCGAGGCAAGATAGGCTTGCATATGGATTTAGCATAAAATGACGGGACATACAATCTACTTCTATCCAGTGAGTATAACAACTTATGGTAACAATAGAGTATAACGGAGCGGTTAGATTGTCTATATCAGCTCTGCTTATGCCACCCCCACCTGCGTTCGACCAATTTTGTGTTGAGGATCCATGAAAGGCTCCATATAAAAAAGCATATCCTTTTGCCATAGAATCAATAATTGCGCCTTTAGAAGCTCCCCATAAAGTGTCTTTAGTAAAATAACTAGGAAAAGAATTTACTACCGGGCGAACATAAGGAGATTCATCCTTAGAGGCAAGAAACATTGCCTTTTCTAAAGAGGCAATATTGGGGGACTTTTCATAAGCGATTACTTTAGATACTAAGATATTTGCTTCTTCAAGAGTTGCTCCCGGCAATCTACTTACCCACATTAAGGGGGTGAAATTTGAACTATCTATAGTTGCTTCTGCCCAAGTCATATCTCCATCAGCATTCCATGTCCCATTTAATGCAGAGTAATATAAATCAGATGCAATAGTATAAAATGGAAAATACTGGTTTTTACTTTGAGCGATTCTTGTTGGAACTATACTAGGATCTCCTCCAAGTAAGGCATATCGTGTATTCCAATTAGTATAAGCTGATTTTAAAAAATTGCGAATTCTATCGGGAGTGTCCGCGCCGGGATAATTCTGGGATATCCAACCTACCGTTTTTATGTCACAATTTATTCCTTCCTCTATTCTCCAAGATTTTAGTGCCTCATAAGCAGGTTTTAATTCATCTGTTGTTATTATAATGAAATCTACAGGTTCACTGGATTTTGATGGGAAAACAGTTACATTATAAGGTCTGAGGCTAACAATATCAGCCTGTTGAATTATCCAAAATAAAAATAGTATTCCCATAATATTTAATTATAATATGCTTATATCTTTAGTATTTGTCAAGAATATTAAGCTTAAAATAAAATATATTAATTTTAGTAACAACTTTTTCCTTGATTTTATTATATAAGTAACCTATTATGATAACTTAATGAAAGTTTTTGAAATATTTAAATCGTTACAGGGAGAGTCAACCTTTCAGGGACTCCCATGTGTTTTTGTGCGACTTGCAGGTTGTAATCTTCGCTGTGTGTGGTGCGACACTAAATACGCTTATAAAGGCGGCAAAGAAATGTCAATTCTTCAAATTATGGAAATTATAAAATCGTATAAAACCCCTCTGGTAGAAATTACAGGTGGAGAACCTTTACTTCAGGAAGAAATTTACAACTTAATCACTAAAATACTGGATAATGGATACAGATTATTAATTGAGACGAATGGTTCTTTCCCCATAAATAGAATATCACGAAAAGCAATAAAGATATTAGATATAAAATGTCCCGGTTCAGGGATGCAGGGCAAAATATGTTGGCAAAACTTGAAAAAACTTAATCATAAAGATGAAATTAAATTTGTTATCTCGGATTACGAAGATTATAAATGGGCAAAATCTATTGTTAAAAAATATGATTTGCTTAAACACATTGTATTATTTTCTCCTGTGTGTAAAAAAGATAAAAAGTTAATATCATCACTTTCCGAATGGCTCTTAAAAGATAACTTAAACGTTAGATTACAAATACAATTACATAAATATATTGGGGTAAAATGAAAATTAAAACCAAAGCAGTTGTTCTTGTATCAGGAGGACTTGATTCCTGTGTTACTGCGGCAATAGCTAATCAAACTTGCGAACTGTCGTTTTTGCACGCAAATTATGGTCAAAGAACGGAGCAAAAAGAATTATCTGCATTTAGTAAAATTGCCGATTATTACAATGTAAAAAATAGACTTGTATCTGACTTAAAATGGTTGAAAAAGATTGGGGGGTCAAGTTTAACGGACGATAAAGTTATTATCCCAAATGGAAACTTAAATAGAAAAGGCATACCTTCAACGTATGTTCCGTTCCGGAATGCTGTTTTGCTTTCAATGGCTGTAAGCTGGGCAGAAACGATATCTGCGGATTTCATATTTATTGGAACTGTGGCTCAGGATATTCCGAATTATCCAGATACAAAACCAGAATTTTTTAGAGTATTCAATAAGCTTATTAAAGTAGGAACAAATACTGCAATTGGGACAAAAATAGTTACTCCGATAAATAATTTGGAAAAATCTGAAGTCATAAAGCTTGGAATCAAACTAAATGCTCCACTGAATTTGACATGGTCGTGTTACAAAAATAATAAAACTCCATGTAATAAGTGTGATGCTTGCATTAGGAGGGAGAATGCATTTAAAATTTTAAAATTTAAAGACCCTATCCTTGACTTTTAATTTTTATGTGTTAAAGTAAAAATTATGAACTTAAAAGCTCGTGATATACACAACGACAACCCTCCCGTAAAAGGCATAGGTATAGATAAAGTAGGAATAAAAAACCTTAAATACCCTATAACCGCTTTTGATAAAAAAGAAAAAAAACAAAGCACCATCGCAACCATAAATATGTATGTCTCCTTACCAAAAGAATTCCGCGGAACTCATATGAGCAGGTTCGTTGAAATACTTAATAAATATAAAGATACTATCGCAATTAAAAATATGAAACCTATGCTTGAATCTATTCGCAAAAAATTCAATGCTGATTCCGCCCATATTGAACTGCAGTTCCCGTATTTTATTGAAAAAACCGCTCCCTGCTCCAAAGCTAAAAGTCTTATGGAATACGAATGCGAAGTTATATGCTCGCTGTCCGAAAAAGAGGGTTTCAATTTTACGCTGGGCGTGAAAATCCCAATCGCTACACTATGCCCTTGCTCTAAAGAACTTGTTAAAAAAGGCGCTCATAACCAGAGAGGTAAAATAATAATATTCATTAAATCTAAAACGTTTTTCTGGCTTGAAGATATAGTAAAAATTGCGGAAAATTGCGCTTCTACCTCTTTATACTCCATACTAAAAAGAGAAGATGAGCAATTCGTTACTAAATGGGCTTATGAACACCCCGTCTTCGTTGAAGATGTAGTCAGAAATGTCGCTCAAAAATTAGATAAATTGTCCAATATAAATTGGTATTCCGTAGAAGTAGAAAGTTATGAAAGTATTCATAACCACGATGCATACGCTTTTATTCAGAAAAAATAATCCCATACTTGAAGTACTATGCAAAGATTTAATCTTTTTACACCCACAAGAATCATATTCGGCGAAGATAAAATCAAAACCCTCTCCGGGATTTTACCCGTAAATTCCAATAAAGTTTTAATAGTTACAGGTAAAAATTCTTCCAAAACTAATGGCATCCTTGATATCACCCAAACTATACTGACGAATGCCAATAAAAAAATATTCATATTTGATGAAATAGAACCAAACCCATTAACAAATACCGTGGATTCAGGAGCTAAAATCGCAAGAGAAAATTCCGTAGACCTTGTCTTAGGTATAGGCGGAGGTAGCCCTTTGGATGCTTCTAAATCTATAGCTATGCTTGTAAATAATGAAGGTCCCATTAAAGATTATATAAATGGTAAAAAAATAATAAATCCCGTCTTGCCCATAATAACTGTACCAACTACCGCAGGAACAGGTTCGGAAGTAGATCAAAGCGTAGTTATATCCGATTCGGAAACAAAAAGCAAAACTGGTTTATCTTCGGAATTTATGTTTCCACATTTTGCTATACTTGACCCGACATTTACACTTTCTATGCCGCATAGTTTAACTGTAGATACCGGTATAGATGCGTTAACTCATGTAATTGAAGGATATCTTTCAACTAAAGCCACAATCTCATCCGATAAATTGGCATTGGAAGCCATTGAAATAATTAAAGAAACTTTGCCGCTAATAGTAAAAACCCCTAAAGACATATCTTTGAGAACCCAAATGCTTTATGCGTCTATGCTGGGAGGGATTGTTATATCCAAAACAGGGACTATAATGCTTCACGCTATGGGTTATCCACTAACTACTTTTTATAATATACCACACGGTAGAGCTAATGGAATTTTATTGCCGACTATGATGGAATTTTTAAAAGGAGATAAAATAGATACTATTAACTATATATTTAGAAATAATTTAAGAAAATTTCTTAATAACTTGGGTATTAGTACTAATTTGAGAGATTATGGTATAATTTCAGAAGATGTAATGAAATTTTTGAATAATGTATGGGGGAGACGAAATTTTGTCGTAACTCCTAAGGTGGTAACCAAGAAGGATATTATAAATCTTTACAAACAAGCTCTTCAAGTAATTCAAGAGAAGAAGAAACCGTATAATACATAAAATCTTGACAATTTTTTTATTATATATACAGTCTAAAATTATCTTAACGGGGGCGTAGTTCAGTGGGAGAACGCCTGGCTGGCAGCCAGGAAGTCAGGGGTTCAAATCCCCTCGCCTCCATAGTATAAAAGGAGACAATATGTTAAAAAAAATATTACCATTTTTTCTTGTTTTTGTAATGGGATGTGAGCAAGGTGGGGGGTTCCGAGATATTGCTCTTGTTAGACAGGCAAAAAGGGAAATAAGAAGGATTCGTAATGCAATTGAGGAATATAAATTAGACCATAGTTATTATCCTTCGGAAAATAGTGACCTTAAAACATTACTTTCTCCTTATTTGTGTAAATTTATTTATTCAGAGGGGAAGGATGTTGCAGAATATACTTCAGTAGTGTTAAGTAGCAGAAGTAATTTAGACCAACTAATTAGTGGGTTGTCGGGGTGTGCAAGAATAAAAGATGCGGAAATTGAAGCTATATATGACAAAATTCAATCTGCATTTAAACTTTATGAACAACTACTTGCAGGAGAAGATGTGAAACCACCTTCAATAAGTCAGGATATTTCTAAATTACAAGAATTAATCTCCAAAATGAAACCTAATGAAAGAAAAAATTCACTTGGAGATTCTTTGATAAAGGCTACTTCTTTAGTTGTGAGTGTGGTAGATAAGTCAATTCAAGGTATTTCAAAAGAAGAAGATATGCATTTGAAAAACATAAGGTCTACTTTTGAATATTATAATTCAGAGTTGTCCGGTAAGAAAGTTTCTGAAAAACCGGAACTTTTTGATCCTGGAAACGAATTAAAAGCTTTAAAAGAAATAAATCCTGATTCCAGTGCTTTTCAATCTGTAAAAGATGCGCTTGCTTATTATAACGGTATTAAAGGTCTGGAAAGTTACTATGATTTTTTAACTACACTTGTAAAAGACATTGAAAGGTCAAAGAAAATTTTTGCAATGTTTGAAGCAAAAGTGTCAGGAGATTTAAAAGCGGCAAAAATTGTTCAAGCGCAGGCTGTTTTGCGTCGTATGGCTGATGCTTTAAGAGATTATAAACGAAAAGAAGGAACTTTCCCAAGTCAGGATGTTAATATTGAGTCGGTTCTTCATCCGTATTTTGTAGAAACAACTGTAAGCGGAGAGCGAATAGACAGATGGGAATCATCTGTAGCGTGGTTGACTGCGATACCTACTTATAAAACTACAGATCCTTCTTCGGAGTTTGTTTTGTTGGCACAAGTTAACAATGAAGCAAAAACTCCAGTATCAATTAAGCTTACTGTTCAAAACGAGTGGGATAATATAGTTAGCGCATTTGCAGTGCCGTTAACATATACGACACCCGATTCTTCACAAACCTATTTTATAAAAACCCGTGCAAAAGATACCGGCAATTCGTTTATAACCGACCGACCACCGGTCATCAAAAAAGGAGCTTAAATGAAACCATATGTTTCAAATGCTTACAAAATATTAAGTTGTTTAGTATTGTTTTGTATATTAACAAGTAATATTTTTTCTAAAGGGAAAACCGATACAACAGAGGAAAAACAACCCAAATTAAGTGAAGCGCAAAAAGTTTATTCATTTGGGTATGAGTATTTAAAAAATAAGATGTATGATGAGGCGATAAAAAATTTCGAGTCTGCGATACAGGAAAGTGCTTCTTACATTGATGCATACTTGAATTTAAGTCTTGCCTATAAGGGGAAATGCAGATTCGATAAAATGCAAGAGACTTATAATAATATGGAGAAGTTTTCTCCTATTAAGGCATATTATGCTCTTGGAAGTCTTTACACTGAGTTGGGCAAGAAAGATTCTGCCATAATAGAATATAAAAAAGCACTGGAAATAGACAGTGGTTATGTGGATGCCCTCTATGGATTAGGATATGTGTATGAAAAAATGAGAAAGGACACTATAATTGAGGTATATAAAGACTCTACTACATCTGAATGGAAATCTATACTTGTGAAAAAAAACAGCCTTGATGTTGCAATAGAATATTATAAAACTGCGTTAAGATATGCTCCTAAAAATGAGAGCGTAAGGTATAGCCTTGCAAATGCTTTTATATCTCAGAAAAAATATGAAGAAGGCATAGAGGAATTAAAAGCACTACGCGATGCTTTCCCTGAGGATTTGGATGTTAGAAAAGCGCTTGGGCGTGCATATTTATCCGCTAAAAAATATAATGAAGCGAAGTCAGAGTTTGAATATATTGCTCAAAAATCGCCCGATAACCGGGAAAATAAAATCAATTTTGGATATACGTATGAAGGTTTGAAAGAATATGGTTCGGCATTGCAATCATATAACGAAGCTATTAGTCTTGATACTTCGGACGTTTACTCGTATTTTCCTGCGATAAATTTGTGCTTGACTCTGAGTAATTTAAGTGAAGCTACAAGATATCTTCAAAAAGCAAGAGTTGTATCTCCGGACAATCAAATTCTACATTGTCTTGCAGGAGATATACAATTCCAATCTGCTATAATTGCATCAAAAAATAAAAACCTTGAAGGCTCTGAAAACGGTTATCAAGGGGCGCTTAATGAATATAGACTTGCCTTAAACGGAGAAGCTCCTGAATGGCAAGCATATGCTAAAAAATACATAAAACAGGTAGAAGATAGGTTAAAAGAGGTTAAGAAAGAAATATGGTGGCATAAAAAATCTCGTTAGGGTATTTTAGCCGGATACCTTAAAACATCTAAGTTAATAAAAAAATTTTTTTGGTTATTTAGTATGAAATTAGATAGAATCCACTTTATATTTGTAGAATAGCAGAAAATTATTGACAAACCCTTTTTTTATATTAGGTTAGCAGTTTAAGTTTAGATAAAAATAAACATAGGAAAATAGGAGGTTGTAATGGATGTAAGAGAAGAAGTAAAAAAGATTGTTATAGAAAAACTTGGAGTAGAAGAAACTCAGGTTGTTGATGCTGCCCGTTTTATAGATGACCTCGGTGCAGACTCTCTTGATACGGTAGAACTCGTTATGGCTTTGGAAGAAAAATTTAATATGGAAATTCCTGATGACGAAGCAGAAAAACTTACTACAGTTGGTAGTGCAATTAAATATATTGAAAGTAAATCAACGCCAAAGTAGTTAATTAACTTAATGGAAAATCGTGTCTTTGTAACGGGAGTAGGTGCAGTTACACCCATCGGTTTATCCGTCAAAGATTACTGGAATTCTTTAATTTCAGGTACATCGGGCGTATCTAACATTACGAAATTTGACACCACCGAATTCTCCGTCAAAATAGGTGCGGAAGTTAAGAATTTCGACCCGCTTACCTGTTTTTCCCCTAAAGAAGTTAAAAGAGCGGATACTTTTGTCCATTATGGCATAGCCGCTGCAATTGAAGCCGTAAAAGACTCGGGATTGCAATTTGACGATCCGTTACGTGCAGGCGTAATCGTTGGTTCGGGAATAGGGGGGATAGAAACGTGGGAAAGAGAATTCAGGAAACTTATAGAATCACCGCGTAGAGTAAGCCCGTTCTTCATACCGATGATGATAATTAATTCAATTTCAGGTGAAATTGGAATAAGATTTGGTATAAAAGGTCCTAATTTTAGCGTGGTATCTGCCTGTGCATCTTCTTCCCATTCAATATGTGATGCGTATAGGCTTATAAAAGAAGGACTTGCCGATGTTGTAATAACGGGCGGGTCCGAAGCTGCTATAAGTCCTATGGCCGTTGCGGGGTTTGCGAATATGCGTGCTTTATCTACAAGAAATGATGCTCCTACGAAAGCATCACGACCTTTTGATAAAGAAAGAGATGGGTTTATTATTGGGGAAGGTGCAGGAATTATTGTCCTCGAAGAAGCAAATCATGCAATTAAAAGAGGAGCTAATCCTTATTGCGAACTTGCAGGTGTCGGAATGAGTTGTGACGCATATCATATTACTGCTCCCGACTCTTCAGGTGAAGGCGCTGCAAATTCGATGAGAACGGCTTTGCAAAGTGCAGGTGTGAAACCGGAAGATGTTAGTTATATCAATCCTCACGGGACATCTACTCCTTTAAACGATGCAATAGAAACGAAAGCTATCAAAATGGTATTTGGTGACCTTGCTAAAAATATTCCTATTTCTTCTACCAAATCAATGACAGGACACTTATTAGGAGCAGCCGGCGCAATAGAAATTATAGCCTGTGCTCTTTCTATTCGTAATTCTATGGTTCATCCTACTATTAATCTTGAAAATCCTGACCCTGAATGCGATTTGGATTATGTTCCCGGGAATGCCCGTTCTGTGAATGTAAATGTGGCAATATCAAATTCTTTTGGTTTCGGCGGACATAACGCAACTTTAGTCGTTAAAAAAATATAATCCTCGCTGGTTTTCCTTTTACTATCTAAACTGTCTATACTATCTACACCCTCTATACTTCTGAAAAATATTGACAAAACACCTTATTATCTGTAATACTTTTAATTAATGCTTAAAAATTATAAATTATTACTCGCTTTCGTTCTTCTTTTTTGCACACAACTATCCGCGGACACATGGACAAAAACTTATGGAGGAACGGGTTATGATGTGGCGCGTTCAGTCCAGCAGACCAAAGATAGTGGGTTTATAGTTGTAGGGTATACAAACTCTTTTGGTGCAGGCAATTATGATATCTATCTAATCAAGACAAATTCTTCAGGCGATACTCTATGGACAAGAACTTTTGGTGGAACAAATGATGATAAGGGCTATTCAGTCCGGCAAACTAAAGATAGTGGATTTATTATTGCAGGAACAACATATTCCTTTGGAGCAGACTCCGGAGATGTATATCTTATAAGAACAAATTCTTTGGGAGATACTTTGTGGACGAAAACTTTCGGCGGAACGGATAAAGATTATGGCTATTTAGTTCAACAAACTCAAGACAGTGGTTTTATCATTGCAGGAACAACATATTCCTTTGGAGCAGGCTCTGCTGATGTTTATTTGATTAAAATAAATTTCTCAGGTGATACTTTGTGGACAAAAACATTTGGCGGAACTAACTGGGATTATGGCTACTCCGTTCAACAGACTTTTGATGGTGGTTTTATTATTGTAGGAGGAACTGGCTCTTTTGGTGTAAGCGATGGGGCTGTATATCTCATCAAAACAGATTCTTTAGGGGATACTCTCTGGTCGAAAACTTTCCCCGGCGAAGGTCGGTGTACTTCGGGAAATTCCGTTCAACAAACTTCCGACTCCGGTTTTATTATTGCAGGAACGATACTCGTTGCCGGTGAAGGACCTGGTGCTTCATTTGTTTATCTAATTAGGACAAATTCCTCAGGTAATACTTTGTGGGCTGGAAATTCGGGGACAAACAACTCTGCAGGAGAGTCCGTTCAACAGACTCAAGACGGTGGTTTTATTATTACAGGACATCTATCCAATATGTATGGGGGAACCTATCTTATCAGGATAGATTCTTTAGGCAACAATTTGTGGAAAAAAGTTTTCAGTGGCAGCGGCGGATATTCAGTTCAAGAACTTCAAGACAACGGATTTATTATCGCAGGTTATACATATTCTGGCGATGTTTGTCTCATAAAAACAGATTCTTTAGGATATGTTGCTGTCGAAGAATCTTCCACTCCGCAATCCGCATTCCAAAATCCGCAATTACAAATTTCCCCTAATCTGTTTACGAATCAAACAGTTTTGATGTATCAAATACCTGCCACAAGTAAAGTCTCCTTATCTTTTTACGACATAACAGGTAGTTGCGTTAAAACCCTTGTTAATGAACTCAAACCTGCCGGAACTTATAGCATACTCCTGAATTCAAACGGACTAAAGACAGGAGTTTATTTCTGTAAGATGCAAGCAGGTGACTTCAAAGCAACAACAAAACTTACTCTCCTTAAATAAAACCCTTGCCTGCTATTTATAATCCTGTTAATCCTGTCTGAATTTTTTGTATTCTATTCTGTTTTTCTTTTATCCGTGGTAGAAAGCCCTTAGCGATTTAGTCTTTAGAAATTTCTATCCTGCTCAGCGGGGCTAATTTTTCTGTATTCTGTTTGTATGTATTTTTCTAAATCCTTTTTTTATCTGCGAAAATCTGCGTCCAAAAATTGGATTTTTCCCCTTGACATTTCCCCGCTTTTTATATAATTTTTTTGACAAATGTTTCATCTTTTCTTTTGCGTATTCACTACCATTCAAG
Source organism: bacterium (assembly GCA_041649255.1). Taxonomy (NCBI): domain Bacteria; species bacterium. The sequence continues at coordinate 29,883 of JBAZNK010000009.1, read as the reverse complement.
CCTCCATTCTCCCAGCTGTTCCCGACGACAGTATCCCATTCGCTGTCAAGATTACAACTTCAAACCTTAATCCTACCGACACTTCTTACGAATTTTCTGCCTGGATACGTGATACTTCCACGGATAGCAGTATCTCACAAATTTGGACTCCGGACGGATGGAAGTCTAATTCATACCAGCCATTCTACTCTAAAACAGGGCAGACCAGAAGCAATTGGATATTCTTAAAAATTTACAGACACTATAACCCTGCAAGCTATTATTTTTCTTTCAAATATAAAGACGGTGATACTGACCAGATTTATCTCTATTACCCGACTTTCCGGATAATGGATATGCATACTTCAGGCGGTTGGCTTCAGGGAACGCTCTATAAAGATTCCCTCCTTACCACTCCTTATCCCAATGTTATCGTAATTGCGAAAGATTCTTCAAATAACCCGCTCGGTTGTTATATAACGGAGGATAATAAAATCTCCGATAATAACCCCTCAAGAGACGGCTGGCTCTCAATTGCCGTCCCTACCGGAAACATTGCTACCCTTGAATTTGAAGATGTCTCAGGAAATACGCTTAATGCATATCTCGCTACTACCCCTCCTTTCAACATTAAACTCTACGATACTACCTTTACAGACCCTGTAATCCTTAATAAAGTGTCTTTTTCCCCGGAAACGCCAACTCCCGGCGATAGTCTCTTAATTAATGTTGAACTTTATAACCCGGGAAATACTGTTAACAATGTTCAAATAGATGCTATGTCCGATAATGTATTGGTTGGAACAATCACGGTTAATACTCTTGCAGAACACGCTTCCTTCAATGGAACTATAGTATATAAAAATCTGCAATCCGGAAAACATAAAATAGAAATCAAACTCACCGTTAACAACTGTGTTACAACTAAAACGTTCTACATTCAGGTAGGTACGGGAAATATTATAATAAACGAAATTATGTATAAACCCTCGACTTCAGGCGAATGGTTGGAACTTACGAACAAAAGCAATGAAGAAATAAACATCGCAAACTGGACTCTTGATAATCAAAAGATAACCGATACAAACTATTACCTGAAACCTTCTTCTTTTGTAGTAATCGCAGAATCTTCTTCTCAGGTTTTAAATAGTATCTATGGTAATTGCAATGTCATATCGCTCGGAAGCAGTTTCCCGAATCTAAGAGACGGCATAGACACTTTAACAATAAGAGACAATTCGAATCTCGTTCAGGATTTGCTAACGTATGATATTAACTGGGCTTCTAATTCTGACAACGGCATATCGCTTGAAAGAATAAGTTCTGTCTCTTCTACGAATGATGCGGACAACTGGAATTCTTCCACTGCCCCGTTAGGCGCTACTCCCTGTAAAACCAATTCTATATGTTTAGGGGGAAGTTCTATAAGCGCAACTCTTACTGCTCAACCTAGAATCTTTTCTCCGAACAAACACGACTCACCCGCAACTCGTATATTTTATACGTTACCGTTTACGAAAGCAATAGTAAAATTGTATGTATACGACCGCAATGGCAGATGTATCAGGAAGTTATTGGATAATTATTCTTCAGGTTCCCAGTCAAAATATATATGGCAGGAAGGTTGTGTATGGGATGGGAAGAATGACAATGGTAGTTTCTTAACAACCGGGATTTACATAGTTTATCTGGAAGCAAAGGACGAGTTTTCAACTAAATCCGTTTCAAACAAAACTACCGTAGTGCTTAAAAAATAATTCCTTTTATCTTTCTAATTTGTTCTCTGCGAACTCTGCGGTTTACTTGGACTTTGCTCCGCAAGGAAAATTAGTCCAAGTTATCCTGCTCAGCTGGACTTTTTGTAATTGTGAATTCGTAGTATCTATTTTTCATTCTCCAAACTAGTTCCCTTTTTCTCCCGGATTATCTTCAATGTCGCTGCCACTCTTTTATTTCGCTCTATTTCTATTTTATTATTAAATGCTTCTTTTGTCGACTTCAATAATAATATTACAATAATTGCAATATCTAGAATAAGCCACATATCAGTTAATTTGAATCCATGTGTGATAATATTATAGACTCTTCCTGCTAAACCTAATATAAATATTACAACAGTTAGCATTCTTACCCAGTTAATCATTTTTAATATACCAAACCCTAAGAGTAAATATACTATGCCCCCCAACAGCCCTGCTGCTTTTACCATTAGTGCTTCATTTCCCTCCAACTGTATCTTCGTTGAAAAAATTGATACAAGACCCCAAACTGCGAGAGCAAATAATAAAATAGCAACTATAGTTACTTCTTTTGGACGACTTATGTTTGTTGTTTTCTCTTCCATTTTGCTCCTCCTATTTTTCCTCCTCCGAACTAATTCCATCCTTCTCCCGGATTGCCTTTAGTGTTGATGCCTCCATTTTTTTCCAATTGCTTTCTAGTCTTGCTGCCGCTCTTTTATTCCGTTCCGTTTCTATTTTATTAAACGCTTCTCTTGTTGATTTCAATAATAATAGTGTAATAATTCCAACATCTAAAATAAGAATTAAATCAGTTAATTTGAATCCATGGAGGATAATACCAGAGATTCCTACAAGTAAATTTAATATATACAGCGCAATAGTCAATATTCTTATTCCGACAATCATTTTTAACATACCAAATCCTAAGAGTACATATAATATGATTCCCAACAATTGTGCCAGCGCTTCATTCCATTTCAATGGTATCTTTGTTGAAAAAAATGATACAAGACTCAAAACTGCGAGAGCAAATAATAAAATAGCAACTATGGTTACTTCTTTTGGACGTTTTATGTTTGTTGTTTTTTCTTCCATTTTCCCCTCCTATTTTACCTACCCTGATTCGTAGTATTAATAATCTTCTTATATTTGTCAATCAAAAACTAAATCAGAAATTTCCCCATCTTTTCTCCCTTTATTTTTTTCTCCTCTGCGAGCTCAGCGTCTTTTTGTCTCTGTGCTCTCTATATATTTTTCTGTTTTTCGTTGTTTTTCACTCTAAATCCCTTTGTATTCTCTGTGTTCTCTGTGGTTGCATTTTTCTGTATTATTTGTTTTTTCGTGTAAATTCGTGTTCATTCGTGGATATACTCTTTTTTTTCTTTTGACATCTCTCTTTTTTTCTTTTAGTATGATTTTTAGTGTGATATTGGAGGGAATATGAACTTTAAGGGGCATCAACCGTTGTCTTTAATTGATTATCCAAAAAAAATGTGTACTGTTCTGTTTACGGGAGGCTGTAGCTTCCATTGTTATTTCTGTCATAATCCTGAACTGGTGGTTGATTACAAGAAACTACCCGATATTCCCGGCGCTCAAATCCTAAAATTTCTTGACGGAAGACGCGGTTTCCTTGATGGAATTTGCATAACAGGTGGCGAACCGACTTTATGGAAAGAATTACCCGAATTTATGAAACAGGTAAAAGATATGAACTTCCTTATAAAATTGGATACCAACGGCACCAACCCGGAATTTTTAACATCTGTTATTGAGAATAAACTTGTCGATTACATAGCAATGGACATAAAAACAACTCCTGCAAAATATCCCGATGTTGTGGAAATAGAAAATATCGATATCTCAAAGATTGATGAAAGTATCAAAATTCTACTAAACTCGACTATTGAATACGAATTCAGGACTACGGTATTCCCGGAGTTCTTCAGTCAAATTGATGCCCAGGAAATCGGGCACTGGATAAAAGGGGCTAAGTCGTATATCCTCCAAAAACCAAGAACCATAAAGATGCTTTCTAAAGGCAGGTTCAAGGAAAAAGACATCCCTCTTTATACGGACGCCGAACTACTCAAACTCGCCACTTTCCTCCCCAACTGCACCATACGTTAAAAAGGAGGTAAAAAAGATGTTGAGGAAAACGATTACAAACCTTTTCACGATAATTCGTAATAGCTATATAAGGAAATTTATTCACACGAGGTGGAGTATGAATAAATTCTTAATCTCTCTGATTTTAGCTGCCATTTTTTGCGTAGGAACGGGGTGGAGCTACATACCTCATAAACTGGAGTTGAATAAAAAAACATCTTATCGCAAAGGAGCAATTACGAATACTCCGGCAGACTTCTGGAAGTTATACTGGACAGGTGTCGGTAATTTAAGTGACTGGGTTGTCTCTAATACTTTGCAGTGTGGGTTATTTGGCCGTGATTCTCTGGATTCTATAGGGAAATACGATGGATCAGATGCGCAGCAAATCAGAATGCAAAGGTATTATAATATAACTGAAACTCGAGGAAAAACCGCGGAATATCCCGTAGGCTCGAAACAATACTATACCTATGAATGTGGAATATGGATAGGCGCATTATACCCCATGATTGATTCTATAACAAAAGATACAATATGGACTCCTAATCTTAGTAGAGGTGCATATCAATCGGATATGGGGGCAATGAACATTCCTGAACTTCAGAACGCCGGTGAAGCAGGAGATGTTGGGATTAACGGTCTCACTTTTAGCACCCAGAGAATTCGTGCAGGCTTATTGCATCCCGGCAGTTTCCTTTTTAAACAGCGTAATATGCCTCGAGAACCTTATCAGACATTATGGTGCTTTGCAGATACAACCTTAAATTCCCGTCGTCCGGTTGCTGTTCAACTCAATCCTGCAAAAGGAGATATCGTTTCGGACGAAGATACTTATGCAGTATCGGGCGACTGGATCCCAGCTGAAAATGCAACTGTTATCTGGGTAAGCGATGCGGGACCTTATGGTGGATTGGGACTTGGTGTTAGGGTGGAACAGAGAACTTATTCTTTTAATATGTCGGAGAATAAAAATTATATTTATACCAATTATAAAATTAAAAATATGAACTCTTTCCCATTGAAAAATGTTTATTTTGGATATTTTATGGATAATGATATAGGACAGGGATCAGATGACTCTTTAGAGGGGTGTATGGATGATATGGTAGGTTACGATAAAACTTTGAATTTAGGCTATACTTATGATTTTGACAGTTATGAACCGGGATGGACAACACCGGCCGGGTATATCGGTTGCGTATTATGTGAAACTCCGGGGGATATCGGGTTTACAGGCTTTAATTCATGGCTGTATGTAGGACCGGATTCTTTAGTAGATATGAATTTGCAGGATTCATTAAAATATGAAAAACTTAAAAGTACTGCATTTTTTACAAGTACTACTCCGAACGAGGTAAGACAATTATCTTCTTCTGGACCTTATTTATCATTACAACCGGGTGAAGAAGTGAATTTTACTATTGCTGTTGTTTGTGCAGATAATTTAACAGACCTAAAGGAAAATGCGCAAAACGCAATAACACAATTTAATAATGGATATTTGCCACAGTGTCCGCTTGTCAACGGCATAAAAGCTATCCCACCTGTTGCGAACCCGGGAGATTCGGTAGTAATAACTACGCATAGTTATGATAAAGATGGGATACAGACAATTAGTGCGGATATTGAATCACCGGATGAAAGTTTATGCGGGAACATACAACTATATGATGATGGGCTTCATCACGATAGTCTTGCCGGTGACCATATTTATGGGAATATATGGAAAACACCCTCTCAGGGAAATAATTATTTTGTAGATGTTTTTTCAAAAGATAATACGAACGATACGACAGTAGTGAATAATGGGACAACGTTTACTACTTTGGGCCCTCTTGTAATAACTGAGTGGACAATTCAGGGAACGGATACTATCCCATCGCCGGGTGATTCCGTAAATATCCAGATTACGGTAAAGAATAAAGGAATGTCTCTTATCAACGGAGTTTCAGGAGAGTTAACATCACCGCTTTATGTCAAAATATGCGACTCGCTGCATCTACTCAACAATATTGATTCCGGAGCAGTTGTAATCCAGAACTATAAAATAAAAGTTACTGAAAATGCACCGGATACTACAATTTCCTTAATTCTTAAATTGTCTGATTCGATTGTCGGTAAATGGGAAGATACTATTGCTTTGAAAATCACTGATGATAAAGCCCCATTTCTTCATTATCCCTCAACTTTGCCAAGGCTACTTTCAGCAGGTTCTACGGTTAATATAAGAGCTAAACTTATAGACGGTTCGGGAATAGATTCTGTTATTGCTATTATTGAAAACCCTATAGGAACTCCTATAACAAGTGTTGAACTTTATGATGATGGCTCGCATCTTGATAGTCTCGCAGGAGACGGATTTTACGCTAACTCGTGGATAACTCCAACTGTTCAGGAAAAGTTTTATAATATAAATCTTTATGCTAAAGATAAAATGGGAAACAAAAAGCAATATACTAATCTTATGGAATTTACGACAAAACCTCTTACAAAAACGGCTAATATTCTTCTTTTGGATGATGATAATTATAATAGACCGCCATTGGGAAATATAAAACCCTATCAACAGTATTATAGCGAAGCTCTTGATGCCAATGGCTATAATTATGATATATGGGATGTATTTTGTTATGGCACCCCGGATACTGCTACATTAAACCAGTATGCTATTGTTATTTGGCTTACGGGAACAACTTCTGACAGCATTTTGTGGGAGCCGGAATATTATAACCACTCATCAACAAACCCGGATACTGAACAGCAAAACATAAAGACTTATCTTAATGTACATAAAGGACGATTGTTCTTTTCAGGTCAGGCAGTATATAGGGTAGGTAATTTTGGTATTCTTGGAGTTTCTAAGGCGTTTACCAGAATTAACGCGGATACTGTAATAGGAATTGCCGGGAACCCTATTACCAGTGGTCTTATGTTTACGATAGAAGGCGGGACAGGAGCAAATAATCAGTTTATACAATCAGCAGTTAAAAAATACAGCGCATATTCGGATTCTATTTTTAAGTATAAAGACTATACGGGAGAAGGATATGCGGGTATTGCATTCCACGGCCCATGGTTAGCAGTTACTTTACCTTTTGGTTTCGAAGCAATAGCCCTTGCCCAGACAAGAAATACCCTTATGCATAACATTATAGAATGGCTTCTTAACCCTGCAGTTGAAGATGCCGGGCTTGCAATTCCTAAAAAATATGAACTGTTTTCAAGTGTCCCGAATCCTTTTAAATGTGCGACGGAAATTAGATATAATCTGCCCAAAGCATCAATTGTTGACTTGAGTATCTATAATTTAGTAGGACAAAAGCTAATTACTCTGGTAAACGAGTATCAGACTCCGGGATGCAAAAAAATAAAATTAGATAATAAGAATTTGTCTTCAGGTATTTATTTTTATAAGCTTAAAGCCGGAGAATTTACTGCTGTCAAAAAAATCGTGCTTACGAAATAGTAAAAATGCCTACATTTTCTGTTTATGGAGTGCAAACTTGTCCGCCAGTCTTTTTGGAGAAAACGGTGTTTTTTGTGTATGCGTCTTCTGTTTGTAGGGACTTGATTCATCAAGTCCTTTTGGGTTGACACATATGTCACAAGATAAATACATCTCAGGAATATACAATTACTGTGATAAATGGTGTGAAAAATGCACCCTCACAAAGAAATGCTTCCTCTATGCGAAGGAACAAAAACAACTTGCCAAACACAAAGAAAAAGGCGAAAACCCTAATGATTTGAATGTTGTGATGCAAGACATAAAAGAAAGTTTTAGCGAAACATTGAAACTGCTCCGTAAAGACGCTAAAAAGCATGGGATTGACATCGATGCATTACCAAAAGAGGAGTTTGAAGAACACGACCCCTCCGGGCATCCGCTTATGCAAACTGCTAAGACATATCTAAAGTTGGCGCATAGTTTCCTTGAAAAATTAAGAAAGATAATACAGGAAGAGGGAGTTGACCTTATTGAAAGAACTGAAATTATCCCTTCATCCGCGAATGACATAGGAATACTCCGACAAATTGTTTCGAGTTATGATGTTATATTGTGGTATCATGCTCTTATTTCAGTTAAGATTCATAGGGCATTGCAGGGTAAAATGGATGCAGATGAATTTTCCCAAACTGATGCGGATGCAAGTGCAAAAATTGCATATATTGGAGTTATGAAGTCAATGGAAGCGTTAAAAATAATCTATAACTGGAATAAAGACCTTCAGGATGATGCTCTAACGCTTTTGGCTAAAATCGAGAATCTTAAAAAAGGTATTAACGAAGAATTTCCCGGTCACATCACCTTCAAACGTCCCGGATTCGACACCTAATTTCTATCGTGTTGCTGTCATTCTGAGTCGAAGACGAAGAATCTCAATTTAACAAATTAAGCTACTCAAAACCTTTTTATGAGACCAAATTGCCAGTCACTAAGGTTAGTCAGGTTTCCCCTGTTGGATAAATCTATGTTTAGTTTATTAGCAGGAGAAAAACCAATTCCAAAGTAATAGCTGTTCCAGCGTTCAAAGTCGCTGTATTTTCTTTTTGCATACATTGTAACACCCGCTCTAACTATTAATTCTTTAAAAACTTTGTATTCCATACCTAAGGGAAGAAAAAGCCTTTCCCATTCATCATCTTCTGAAGTATTAATAGATAACTTAAGCCCCACAAATACTGATGTTTTATCGTTTAATCTGTTCTCTTGTCCTATCCCCGCAGATATTATTGCTAATTGGCGGTCCGGATAATATAATCCATCAAGACCACCACTTGTTTGGTCAACTTCCAATACTGTATCTTTTATAACAGTTGAGTCTTCCAGAATCCATGTTCGTTTTATGTCACTGGAATCTTGATTAAAGTATCTGTAAGCAAAAGATTTTCCTTCTGTTCCTGCTTTGATAGAAATAAATAGGTTTGTTTTTCTGTTTGGCGAAGGGCGAAGACTACTCAATAAAGTTATTCCCCATGTTGACCAATGTTCTTCCTTTTCATCTTTAATGTTTTCATAATGACTATACCAGTCTTCATAAGTATAACTAAGAGTATCACCATGCCGGGAACTATCAACATAATAATAGTTATGAAAGTACCAACCATAATCGTAACAGATAGAATCAATTTTGCAACTTTGGTATTCTATGTTTATTTTTGCGGGAAATCTGCCAGAGTTTTTAATAATGTTGGCAAAAAATTTCTTGTTGTCATATGTGTATGTCGAAGTGTAGGGTAAATATATGCCAAAGGGAGCATATGTGATATCTCTATCAGTTCCCTTTGTAATATCTCCACCTGCGGATATTGCCATTTTACCTTCATTGAAAGCGTATCCTAATGAGAAGATGCTTCTTATCCATCCTTTGAAAGATGCTTCATTGTATAATACCGGGTCCTGAAAGTTTTTAATCCCGCTCTCAAAATAAACTCCACCGGAAATCTTACGTATTAAGGATGGAGAGAAATATCCGATACTATAAACCGGACTACTATCTGCAGAAAAATCTACGAATAATAAAGATTGAGATAGAAAGGATGCTGACCCGGGAGTATATATAAGGTCAGTAATTGTATCATGTATCAAATTAGCAAAATCTGGACTTAGTCCCTTTAATCTTTGGGAAGCTTCGAAAAAACGAATATTCAAATTACCGGAATAACTATAATTGGAATAGCTTGTATTTATAAAATAAAGAATTATTAATACCATATTTTCCTCCCTGTCCCCCTTTCGTTCTCTGTTATTATCCTGTTAATCCTGTCTTGTTTATCTCTTTTTCTGTTCTCTGCGGTAATCGATATAAAAATCTTTTTTTATCTGTAATATTCTATTTTTTATCTGTTTTTCTTTTAATCTGTTACTTTCTGTTGATCTGCGTTTATCTGCGTCCCCAGAATTTTGTTATTTGTTTCTGATTCTCTGATGTTCTGATATTCTGCCCATAGCAAGCTCTTTGACGATAGTCATTAGAGATTTCTATCCAACTCTGCGGGACTAAAAATTCTCTTATGTTCTCTGTTCATTTTTTATCTATTAACCCTCAAATTTTCTGTTATCTGTTTCTTTTTTCCGTGAAAATCTGTGTTTTTCTGTGGCTAAAAATTCTTTCTGTTTTCCGTTTCCTCAGTAGTTTCTATTTTTTAATCTGTTACAATAAATTACTATCAATTACTATGAATTACAATGAGTTACTATCTTTCGTGTCCTACATCTTCGCCCTTAATACGCTTCCTCTTGGTGTTCCCAGGTAAATATAACCCTTATGCACTGCAAGACAAGACACTCCCACTTCTTTCGGGAATTCCAAAATAGTTTTAAAGTCTTTTAAGTTCGTAGTACTTACTATTGCCCGGTTTTCTTCCTTATTCAGCAAAAGATAAAGAGTCCCGTCAGCTATGAACATATCGTCAATCATCAACTCTTCGCCGTCGAACACTTTTACCGCTTTTCCTTTCCCGTTATACGCATATAATTTTGAAATTCTCTGCGGCGGAATATCGTAAAACCCGACATTCAGTATGAGCTGGTTATTGAAGACATCCGCTCCCGTAAGCATTATCACGCCCGGTTCGGTAATTATGTTTTCTTTTGACCAGTTTTTTCCGTCATACACCATTGCTTCTTTTTCTCCCAAAGCGTCTGGGACAAATACCTGTTCGCCAAACTTAGGAACAAAAAATGAAAACCCGAAAGCGTATACTTTGCCGTTGAATTCTTTCATAGAGCTTGCTCGGACTGTTTTGTCTTTCAGCGGTTCTAAGTTGTACACCGGCTTCCAGCTTGCGCAGTTGTCATTGCTTTCATAGATACATCCTAAATTTTGAGACCAGTCTTCATTTGCTGTTCCTGCGGTGCAGAAGAATTTATCGTTTAATTTTGCAACGTCCTGTACGTTCAAAGTTCTTGGAATGCTGTGATATTTGACAAAACTCCCGTTCTTAAACAACCTGAAAATACTCCCGAAGTCAAAGTTGCGGTTAAAATTTCTGCTTGTAAATCCTTCGTATGGTTTTCCTCCCATAATATATAGTTCGTCTCCGATTTGACGGAAGTTTACTATCGCGTGTTCCTGCGCCATAAAATGATAGTTCCATTCCCCTTTATCCGGGCGGAATGACATAACCGCAACAGGTCCCATATTATTTACTCCATCTCCGTAACCCAAATAAATTTCATCATTGAATACCTGTAGATTAAGCACACGAGCTGCCGTCATCGGAATCGTATCGCCGGGAACACCTACAACTTCAAATTCTTTTCCCCCGATTTTTGTCTTTTCGCCGGGGTTTTTCCAGAAAGCGCGTTTCTTTTCGGAAACTTTTATTTTATTAAGCAGGGTATCCATAAGCGCTTTGAATCCGGGTTCTTCACGGATATTGTTTAAGTCGGTATCTTTGCTGATATGGTCATAATTATCCCATCCTGTTCCGATAACGCTTTTAAATGTTTCGATGGCTTTTTCCTTTTGTCCTGCCAGTGAGTATGAACACATTGCGTCGTATAATTCGCCGGGGTTGTCTTTTATGTATTTAGCTGCATCATCAAAGTATTTAGCGGATGTTACGTAATTTTCCATTGTGTACCAGTCGTGAGCGGCTTTCAGAGTGGAGTATACCTGTTCTTTTGTTAACTCTTTGACTTCTGGTTTAGCAACTACTTTTTCTTTTGCCTGTGCCGAAATTATGGAAAATATTGATAATAATATGGATAAAAATGTTCTCATCTTTCCCTCCCTTTTTCAAAAAAGACAATATATAAGTTAAAACACAAGTGTCAATAAAAAACCTCCCACTTTTCTTTTAATCTTTAACAATCCTGTTAATACTGTCTTGTTTCTCTTTTTTTCTGTTTATGTGTAAATCGCGTGAGAATCTTGTGGTTAATGTTCTTTTTTGTTTTCGTGTTAATTCGCGTTCATTCGCGCTTATTCGCGGATAATCTTAACTTTTGTTTTTGTTTTTTTTATCGTGTGCTAATCTGTGAAATCTCGTGGTTTAATGTTGTTATTGGTTTTTCTCCTAATATTAAATATTGACAATCCCAATTTTTTATTATACATAATTTTTTATATTGATTGAGGGAAAAATGAACCTACTCTTAATTTTAAGTTTTTTTATAAACACTCCCGATAGTTTACACAGGATTGTCGGTCCCCTCGGCTTATGGGGTGTATACGATGACTCCGTTTTCAGCGCCCCGGGTGTTCCCGAAAAAACTCCTTTCCAGGATGCTTTTAAGTTTGGCGAGTATTTGTTTTTGAATGTGCCGACGGAAGGGAAATTACCTTTTAAGGACTGGCTCAACAATGCCTGCGAAAAATGGAACGTAGAAAAAGTTGTAGCAATTATAAGACCTCCGTATATGAGCGGTGTCGTTAATTTGCCTTTGGATACGCATCTTTTGACACCTAATTGGCCCCCAGGCATTATTCAGGGAGCCGCAAGAATGTCAAGATTATCAAAAATTTACGGTCAGATATACGGTATAGACATTGACGACTTCTCCGACAGGGGTGGTTTTGATACGGCGAGTGTTCAGGATATCCGCGACGCCTTAAAAGGAAAATACATAGATTCCGCCGGTGTCGTTCATCACGATACGCCCGAGACTACACCCGAACTCAAGTTTTTTACCGTTTTATATCCGGGCAGATTTGGAATTGCGTCCGAATATGTTCGTTATGTGGATGGGTTTAACTTATGGATATACAATCAGAATGCGTATTATGAATATATAGACAAAGCCATAGACAAATATCGCGCGAAATATCCCGGCAAAGAAATCACCTGCGGAATTTATCTCATAAACAACGACTACGGTTGGCAAAGCCCTCAAAGCGTCAGGTATATGTATACGCATCTTTTCGACAGGTATGACGACGGCGATATTAACGGTATAATCCTTTTTGCAGGGTATTGGATAGGTATGCCGCATACTCCGAGGAATAGATGGGAAAGTAACCATATTATAGCGTTATTAGATACGATATATTATCCTTATCTCGGTGAGGGAGAGGGCAAAGTTTATAACCAATCTCATCAACCTCTGGACAGTGTTTTCATCTCCTGTTTTTCCATAGGAAGAGTCTCAAAGGATACGCTTATAAGAAGCAAGAAACGAACTAACTCCGACGGAGCTTATAAGTTAGGGCTATGGGCAGGAAACAGAAAAACGGATTCTACTTTATATTATATAGTCGCGCGAAAAGAAGGATATCTTCCCGATACCGTCTCCGCATGGGTCCCCAGACAAAAGATATCTACCTTCCCCGATATTATTCTTAAATCCAAATAATCCTTATTGAATGAATATCAGGAGTTAAGTTAAATTATGTCTATCTTTAGCGGTTTTGGAAAGAAAAAATCCGGCAATTCAAATGTTAATCCTTACGAAGAAGAAATTCGTTATTCTGATGAGGCAATTACGGCAAACCCGAAAGATTCCAGGGCTTGGTATAACAAAGGTACTGCTTTAGGAAATCTTGGCCGTCTTGAAGAAGCGATTTCCTGTTTCGATGAGGCAATTAAAATAAACCCGCAATACGCAACTGCCTGGGGGAACAAAGGTGTTTCTTTAGGAAGGCTTGGCCGTAACGAAGAAGAACTTCATTGTTATGAAGAGGTAATCAAAATAAACCCAAAAGATGCTCTGGCTTGGTGTAATAAAGGTACTGTTTTAGCTAAACTTGGCCGCACCAAAGAAGAAATTTTTTGTTACGATGAGGCAATCAGGATAAACCCGGGATATGCAAGTGCATGGTACAATAAAGGCACTGCTTTAGGAAAACTTGGTCGTTATGAAGAAGAAATTCGTTGTTACGATGAGGCAATTAAGATAATCCCGGGATATGCGAACGCTTGGTACAACAAAGGTATTGCCTTAGCAAAACTTTGTCGTTATGAAGAAGCGATTCCTTGTTATGATGAGGCACTTAAAATAAATCCGGAAGATGTGGATGCTTTACATAACAAAAGCTTTGCTTTAAAAAATCTCGGTCGTAATAAATAGATTTTGTACCGCGTTCCCTTCTCTGTATTCGGAGTTTACTACAATCTTAATACTACGGTTTATATGTCAAGCCAACCGAAAGAGCCAATGTTTTCAACCAGTTGTTAGTATAACCTCCTCCCGGCCGATCAGGATTGTTTTCATTCCCTTTAGCTCCGCCGCCTATATACCTGGCATTCAAAAAGGTTTGCAGGTGTTTGTTCAGGTTAACTCCCGATTGTATCGAACAATCAAGAATTGCTCCTTCGAAATCGTTTTTGCTCCCGGTTATATATTTGCCCGACGCATAGAATCCGTCTAACTCAGCGCCTACCCAGTATATATTTTTGAAAGGTATTTTTCCTCTGAATTTTAATATTGGAACGGGCCCTATATTACTATTCCTTTTCAACAAAGACTTGTCTTTTGAAGTGAAACTAATGTCGGCATTTCTTATCTGAAAAGATGCGCCTAAAGAAAATTCTTTGTCTCCATTCTTGAAATCATACAAATAACTTATGCGATAAAAAGTAAAACCATACTTAAAATCTACTATCGTGCCTTTTGGAAATAAGAGGGAATCAATCATAATGTCTCTTCTTAAGATTTCTGTCGTTAGAAGGTCAAAAGGTTGTGCTAAAAATATAAGCGAATGTTTTTCCTTAAAATTGATTTCCGCCGTGTAACGCTCATAAGGCAATAATACATCCTGTCCTGCTTCTTTTACATAATTAATCTCGCTTCCATCTATACCAAACTGAATTATATGGCCTAATACGCCGATAAATCCTTTTTCATATGTAAAACTAATATCGGGATTGTTCGAGGTTTTAAGTTCATCTTCAGCAAAAATATTTGTAAAAAATAACCCCAAAAGAGACAACGTCCCTATCAATCTATTCATAATCTTCCCCCTTTTTTATTTTAATTATAGAATATTAGTCTTTTAAAACAATTTTGCAACTTATTTTTAGAAAAGGGAATAAATCTGATTTCTAATCCTTATGTATTCTATCTTTCTAAATTCGTAGAAATAAACCCTTAGTTCGCTTGAGGCGAACTAAGGGTTGGACTTGCAATTCTTATTTTGTTCTCTGCGTACTTTGCGTCTCTGCGGTGAGATTTTCCGTTCTCTATTTCAGTATCACTGTCTTCCGCGTGAAAGTTTTCTGATTGCTTTGCAATCTTATGAAATATACTCCGCTCGATAGTTTTCTGTCGTAATCATTATCCGCATTCCACTGCACGGTATAATACCCGGGCTTATATTCGCCGTTAACGATTGTTTTTACTAACTTGCCGGATATGTCATATACTTTCAAACTTATTTTTTCGGTTGCCGGAACGGAGAACTTTATAAAAGTCGAATTGTATGCCGGGTTTGGATAATTCTGATTCAAGTAAAGAACAACGGGAGCTAAAGGTTTTTCTTCTACGGATATTACCGTAAAGACTTTTGATGCGATATTGTTTGACGTATTACTTTCGGACGGACTAACACCCGAAACCTTAACCCATATCGTATCATTTCCCATTGTCTGTGGTGTCCACATTGCGCTTAATATTGCAGACTTGTTTGCCTCTATGAACATACTGTCGCTCTTGAGTAAATGCAACGAATCCAATCCATTTAGATATATTGATACGAGACAGTTTGCATCTCTTAAAGTATTTTTCACGGTGCAGTTAATCCAGCAGGTATCATTGATTACGGGAGACTCGCTTGTCGTTATATCGTTGCTTGTCACATAAACATCCGTAAGCGTATCCGCTACTACGAACAACGTAATGGCATCACTACTGACAAGTCCTCCGCTGTCTTTTGCGCTAAAAGATATGGTATGCGTTCCAACGGATAACGTCTTGCTTATTGAATTCCCGAATCCAATTGTGTCATCTATGCTTGAAACCCAAACAAGCGAAGATTCCGGTAAAGTCTTTTCTTCCGGGTCGATTGCGCTTCCCGATAATGCGACTATCTGGCTGTGCGAAAAGTTTAAGCTATCGGAAGGTACGCTTATAAATACAAAAGGCGCTTTATTTTGTACGCTGGACGATGAACCCGAAGAATCCGATGCGCTGTTAATCCCGTCCGTTGCGGTTACTTTGAACTTTGCAGTGCTTCCGAGTAAATGTGCGTCTACCATATACGAAGTATCTTCTATGTTAAATACAATTGGAGCCCAATCATCGTCGCTTCCTTTTGAAAATAATGCATATAACAATTTATCCCCGTCGAGGTCGCTTCCGCTCCACACAACTTTTACGCTGTCTCCTATGGAACCTCCGTTTGGAGAAATAAGGTCTACTGAAGGAGGATTAGTGCTGATGGTTCTTTGAAATATAATGTTGGAGTTGTTTTTTAATGCTATTTTATTTGTCCCTGCAGGATATTCAAGAACAACACAATTGGAAAAGACTTCAACTCCTGCCGTAGTGTCCATTTCCCAGAAAGGAGTAGAGAATTTAACGCCGGATAGCGTAGCATTACTTACATTCAAACACTCAAGGCTATAATTTCCGACTGTGCCCGTATCTGTTGCGCCGTTTCCAATCTCATAAAAAGGCAAAGCGAAGACCGAATCGTTTTTGTATATGGAAAGATTTACAAGTAATCTGTTAGTTGCCGTTTTCTGGCTTTTAATTGCTGAAATTGCAGCGTTCAAAGCATTATAATCGCATCTTGGTACCCAGTGCTTTATCGGAAGAGTGTTTCCCATAAAACTATACACGTTGTTGAACTTACTGGCAGTATCCGCGGGATAAACATTATATATGCAACCATCTTTTTTCTTGTTTACCCACCATCCGTTTGTTGCCATATGCCCGTCAGGTTTTCGGACACAATCCCAGTTTTCGTTGCCATCCGGCGGTGGAGGCGTTTTCTCGTAATATTCATCTAAAAGTCCAAAACTGTGTCCCAACTCGTGTGCAGTCCCCCATGAATCGTCCTGGAAATCATTTCTGTAACCAATAAGCGCAGTATAATGGTAAAGTCCCACGGAAGTATAAGCCATAGTACCAACGCTGCCGCCTAAAAAATCCCTCGGCACGATTCCAATGGCAAAAGCATTGCCTGATGTAAGAGCCAGATAAGTCTTGAGATATGATATTGCTCCTGTTTGTGTAAAGGCAAGCCAGCGAACCGAATACCCGCGGAACGTAGACTCGAATTTTATCGGAAATACACCCTCAAGAAAACTTTCGTTATCTGCCGCAAATGTTTCTATCACCGATGACGCAGGTCCGGAACCATCTGACCACCAATCGCCTACACGTAAAGCGGTATAGTAAATTCTCCATTTGGGTGTGGGTGCTTTAAAACCTACTTTGACAGTGTCCTCGTTGTTTTCCGTGTCGTCCCTTTCTTCGCCCAAACCCGGCGTTATCTTAACCGTTACGTCCGAACTACAGGCTGTGGCGGGTAACCCGTTTATATCACTGATAAAACAATTAACCGAGTTTAAGCCTTTTCTGACTTCTTTTATTTTGTCCCAGCATCCTTTGTATTTTACCGAATCGGGATTAGGGTCGGGTGTACAGGGATATCCTCCCAGCCAGGTTTGTATCCCAAATGATGGAAAATCTGTGCTTTTGCTTCGCCCAGGAGAAACAAATACTCTTACTACCGTTGGTCTGGCTGCAAAAAGGTCGGCGCTGTCGATTATTTGCGTTACTATTACGGTATCTACCCTGAAGTCGGGGAGAGGTAGTGTTAACAAATCGTAAGGACAAGTTTTGAATCCCTGGAAATCAACGTCCCCCGATAATTTATCGCCTTCTCCTTTTGGATTGCTATTGTCTTTCGGCCCGCTTGGATATCCCCACCATGAATCTTTGGCGGATATTTTTAAAGCAGAAGTATTTGCTATTGCGTAGCTTTTATTACCACAAAAATTACTGCCGGTTACCACGGGAGCAGCATCTTCCATAGCAAAGATTCCGCAAGTATTATATGCAAATTCGCTTGAAGATACTTGTGGAGAAAAGCTTCCCATACAATATATTCCATATTCGCAGTCTCCGATAAATCCATTTGAAAAAGTTACCGAATTGGTCCCGCCATATTGACTGTAAATCCCAACGGAATCATTCCAGAACCAGGAATTGTAAACTGTAACCGTATTAGTTTTATTTAAGAATAATCCTTTATTTGCGTCGTTTAGTTGTACCCAGTTGAAATCGATACAAGAAGTATCCGCCGTTATGCCTCCCCAGTCACCCATTTTTCCGTCTCCTTCAAATACAATCATATCACTTTGCGTCCCGTTGGCATAAATTGCACTACCGAACATTCCTATATAATAATCTTTGTCAAAGTGAATCTTAACACCTTCCTCTATTCTTAAGGTGCACCCGGGCTGTATTGCAATCCCAAGAACTCCGGTATATGAACTGTCTCTTACAAAAAAGGGACTATATGCTTTTTTCCATGTCGTGTTTCGCATAATCCAGCCACTTACATTGCCAGGTTGGGCAGTAAGTAAATCGGTCTCTCCATCGAGAGAGTCAGTGCCCGGCCAGTACATTTTTATCTGGTACGTATAAGTGCCGGGAGATACGGTTGAATCTCTATATGACCATCCGGTACCGGAATCCCTAAGAAAATAGTCAATTCTTACCCCGTCACGCAGAATTTCATAATCCATAGGCCATAAATAAACAATTCCGAGAGTTATGTCCACTTCACTGTTTCCCTGATAGATTACATATATTGGAGAATCATCCTTTGGTTTTTCCCCTTTTTTTTCTACAACGTGAACCGGCGGTAACTTACTATGTGTATGAAAACTATTTGTTACCCCTAATAAAAGATATATTATTAAACCCGTCATCTTTCCCTCCCCTTCCCGCTTTGGCGGGAAAATCCAATAAAAGAGAATTGAATTCTACTCTGTGTCCTCTATCTTCTCTATGTTTTTGCTTTAATTTTTTTTATTCTTTTAATCTGTGTATATCCGTTTATTCTTTATTTCTTTTTGTTGTAGGGCAAAGCTTTAGCTTTGCGTATTTTATATTATTTTTTTAACTCTAAAAATTTTTTTGTTCTCTTTATCCGTGTATATCCGTGTCTGTTATCCGTGGCAAAATATCTTTTTGTTACTCACCTCAATAATATTGTTTTTCTTGTTGTAATATCGCCTATACCTTTTACGCGAATAAAGTATATACCGGTGGGAACCTTTTCTCCGTTTTGGTTTTTGCCTGTCCAATTAACTGAATGAACCCCGGGTTTTACTTTTTCATCCAATAAAGTTTTTATGTTCTGCCCGGCAAGATTAAATACGCTTATTTTAACTTCTGTCATTTTGGGAACTGAGAACGAAAGTAAAGTAGTTCCCTTGAATGGATTTGGTAAAGGTTTACCAACCCAAAAAACTAAAGGAGTTTTTGTTTCTTCTACGGCAATGGGTTTCCCAAATTCATAACATCCTGTATGCCTTACATCGTGCTTATATGTAGGCCATTCACTGAGTTGTGGATTGCCTCCCCTCGTATTAAAAGCAAAAGTATAATATTTACTGCACCATACTACATCCATACGCCCATCTTTATTCAGGTCAACAAAAGTTCCCGCGGGACTTTCTACACCATCATAAACTTGAGTTAATATACCGCGGGGATAACTTGGGACAAATGTCCCATCCGCATTATAAGCATAAACTATTCCTGAAACAGTGTTTACCATAATTTCCTGCTCAGCGTCACCATCCATATCTCCGATAATTGGAGACGTTGCAAGATTCATATAAATTGTATCAGGCCATCCCGGAACAAAAGTTCCGTCCTGGTTAAATACGGAAATAATAGAGCCTTCACCACAGAAAGTTGTAATAACAACTTCAAGAAGAGAATCGCTATCTAAGTTTCCTAATGTAGGCGATTGGAATACTCCCGGTTTGAACCCAATTTCTATGGGTATAGGAGTCCAGCCTGTGAAGACGGTCCCATCTTTTTTTAGAATATAAAGTTTTTCTGATGTGGCAACGACTATTTCAAGTTCCCCGTCTTTGTCTATATCACCAAGAGTAGGTGTCAGAACTTTGCCGTCCAAAGTAACAGGCCAACCGGGAAGCGAAGACCCATCACCGTTTACTGCCCATATCTTGCCTGTACTGTCTCCGAATACTATTTCCATCAAAGAATCCGAATCTAAATTTCCAACCGCAGCAGTTAGAATCCCGGGGGTGTACTTTGGCCATCCCGAAAGGATTTGTGTGCTGCCGGATATTGCATAGATACTATCATTTGAAGAACAATGAATTATTTCCAGGCATTCCGTAGTGTCTATTTGTGCAAGTACCGGAGGACTATTTAGTATCCCCGGTATCGGTAAAGGGAAACCTACAACGGGCTTCCATGTACCCAAAACCCCGGATATATAATGTATCGCAAACAGAGAATCGCTGCTTGACATGACAAATTCGTCATACCCCTCATAATAATTAGTAATGTTTCCTATGGAAGGTTCGGTTAAATTGCCTGTGTCAAGAGCTGAGGCCCAATGAGTAGTACCGCCACCACCGGAACCGAAGACATAACATCCGGTAGGGACACTAATAAAAACCTCCAAATCGTTATCCCTGTCAATGTCATATACTACGGGAGAATTGCATCCTGCGTGCCACGCTATAGGCCATCCCGAGAGGAAAAATTGCTGGAACTTTACCTGGATTTGGTCTGCTCCCTCTGACCCTACATATAATCTAAGTGTATAAGTAGAGTCAGGAATCATTCCGGCAGGATTTAACGTCCCAAGCATTCCTCTTCTAACCGGGAGAGTGCCTCCGCTATCTAATGTAATTCCTGCAGTATCCCAGCTTGTAGGTGCTGCGCCTAATCCGTATTTGATATTGTAATATGTGAAATTCGGATGTGCCGCATTACCCATAATATATACGGGTTTATCCATTCTGAGAACGTCTCCATTCTTTGGCATCATCAGGAGACAATTATCAACGAGAAGGTTGCCGGTCTCTGCATAAAAAGTATCTGCTCCGTTTACGGTTAATCTGACGGTATATGTCCCGGTATTAAGTCCATCAAGGTTCCATAATGCAAGAGTATCCCACAGAACTTCACTTGTTCCGCCATTTTTTATGTTCATCATACCTACGGTATCCCACCCTCCCGTGCCTTTTGATTCAACTTTATAACTGGTAAAGTTTTTTCCTGCAGCACAGCCCAATACCAGCACTGTATCTCCTTCAGCGCATGTTTTTACGGAAATTAAAGCTACTTCACAATTTTTAGCCTGGAAATATACTCTTGAGTTTGTTGTCCTGCCCGTTGAATCTTTGACAACAAGCTTTATAGTAACAGTAGAATCTTCGGGTAATACTCTTGTATCAATATAACAAAGAGTATCATTTGTTACGGGCGTATAAAATGTATCCGATATGGAAACCCATACGGAAGGATTTGTTCCAAGCCCGTATTCTATGTGATAATTAAAAAAAGTTGCTCCCGCCATATCTCCTGCTTTGGCAGTTCCTATTATTCCCGCAGTGCCATAGTTATGGGGAATTGAAGATATGTTTGCAACCGGAGCGCTATATTCTGTTATAATAGGTGTCTCCGGGTCGCCTAAAAAGTTAAGCTCAAAATAACACCATCTCATAGTTCCGGTGGCTGATATTGAAGATGATAAATCTTCTTTCGCATCCTGTAATGCGTTTCCTAAGTTAGTTATCTTTTCAGTGAATAAAGCGTCAAAAAATTCCCTGTCAAATTTTTCCCCGGGACCTTCGTAAGAACCTACTCCATACCATCCGTATCTTGAATCCCCTATATAAGCAAATGCGCCGTGTTCCGCAAATATAAAGTTTTCCGAAAATGCCCCTCCGCTCCCGGACGTAGCATTATCAAAGGCATTAGTATAACATCCTTGCGAATATAATAGGAAATATTCCGTATTGGTTAATCCGTGTACATTTGCCCATCCAGCAAACATTATATTCCAGTTGGCATGTCCAAGGTGATTTACGATATAAGGATTTGCATTCAAACGGGATTCAATACTGTCGAGTACTATACCTGCACCCATTTCCGGGTCATATAGTCGTGTTATATTGCATTGCGGCATAAGAGAAACTACCGCATCTTTTTTCATTCCTCCCGTGGTAGATGCATCTAACTGTTCTCCTACAAAAAGAGCCTGGTTGAGATAATTTGCGTCAGGCGCGCTTTCGCAATGAAGCAGTTTGTTTATATAATTATGTGCTTCTTCAGGCGTATCTACGGTAACTCTCCCGACTGCAATTTCGGAAAGCAAATCTGCTTCCTCGCCTGCCGTTCCCGTTCCTCCACCTGATACGTCTCCTTCTCCATAAGCACCGTCGCCGTCTGTATCCCAGTTCCCGTCAAGTCCCGAATAATAAAGGTCACAGGGCATAGTAGAATCTAAGAATGCGATTGTGCCATCCGTAGACCATCCGAAACATCCCCTGATGGGAATAACATCTTCATCCCCGCCAAGAACTACCCATTTTAGCGGATGCGCTGTTGCGCTCCATGTTGTATAGCAGTCTTTTATGAAATTTCTGATTTTCTCCTGGTTGTCTACTCCGGTAAAATTCGCATATATTGAATCCGTTGTGAATACGTGCGCTTCCAATCCTCTTGAAATCTTCCAGTTTACAATCCTTTGAAAACTGTCTCTCAAAGCCGCATTGGTTATAATTATATAATCGTAAGGAGGTGTGGAACTCTTGGAATTGAAAGTTCCAAACCCGGAAGAATATGATGATAAAGTATTTTTGTTTTCTACCATATTTCTTACTCTGGTGAGAGTTTGATTGTTTGAAAGAAGCATTTTTCTCTGCTCGTCTGCGATTGTGAAATTATCTGTCAGAGTTATCTCTATTTTTATGTTTTTATAATAAAATAATTTCCCTTCGCTAGGAATATATTGAACGGGATATAACCTGCAAATTAGTATGTCATATCCTGAAACCCTTTGAACGGTGTAAGATGACGATATCTTCTCAGGATAGGGGAATGACTGGGAATAAATTTTGTAATCTTTTACGGTATTTATTTTTGCATTGCTTGAAAAAGTAGGAGCTATCGGACTACCGGGCTCGACGTTATAATATCCGGTTATTGTTTCTTCTCCCCGGGGGATAAACTTAATACCTATAACCTTCTTGCCATAGGGGATAAGAATATTTACCGACTTGAATGGCAAAACGGGTTTACCCGGCTCTACCCACTCTTTCAGGTCTTGTATTGAAATACGGTCGCTTCCTCCTATGGATTTGCCTTTTTCTACCGTAGGTCTTTGGAAAGCGTAATCAAATGTTATGACCTCTGCTCCTGCGCTTATGCAGAAAAAAAACACTGCTAAAAAAATTATCTTTTTCATATAATATCCTCCTTAAAATAATAGTTACTTTAAAGTCCCAAAAATTAACTTTTTATCCCAAAAGGCAACATATAATTTAAAATACAAGTGTCAATAAAAAAACGGTTTTAAGCAAAACAAATATTGACAATCAAGATTTCATATTATAAACAATCTTCAATAGTGGTTTAAGAAAACATGAATATATTTTTTGTCTTATTTTGCATAAATGCGTTACAAAAACCTGTCGGTCCTCTTGGGGTATGGTGTTCAAGCAATGGTGTCGTTTTTAATGCGCCGGGCATTCCCGAAAGCACTTACGTCCAGGATGCTTTTAAGTTCGGGGATTTTTGGAATGTAAATAGACCGGGTGATTGTGGGTTGACTTTTAAAAACTGGATTGATAGCGCTTGTGAAAGTTGGAATGTAGAAAGATATACCGGAGTTATACTGCCCCCGAGCGAAAATGGTGTGATTAATGTCCCGTCGGACACTAATGTTTTTATGCCTAAATCGCCTCCCGGTATGATTCAGGGAGCTGCAAGATTTTCAAGACTGTCGAAAATATACGGACAGATATACGGAGTAAACATTGATGACTTTGAAGGACTGGATACATCGGTCGTTCACGACATCAGAGATGCCCTTAGAGGAAAATACGTTGATTCCGCAGGTGTCGTTTATCATAACACGCCTGAAACTACGCCTGAACTTAAAATGTTTGTCGTTATATACCCCGGTAGAAAAAAGCTTTCAACTATTTTTGCTCCTTATATAGACGGAATTAACTTGTGGATATATAACCAGAATGCTTATTCAAAATACACTGACCAGGCCATAGATAAATTTCATTCTAAATTCCCGGGCAAAGAGATTAATTTTGGCGTTTATATACTAAACAATGATTATGGATGGACATCCCCGGGGTGTCTGAATTATATGTATAAAACTCTTTTTAATAGATACGACAATGGAGATATTAACGGGATAATTCTTTTTGCGGGCCCCTGGGTAGTTACTTCTAATACACCAAGGGATAAGTGGAATGATAATCATATTACGGCTTTGCTGGATACGATATATTATCCTTATCTTGGCGAATGCGAAGGCAAAGTCTATAACCAAGCGCATCAACCTCTGGACAGCGTTTTTATTTCTTGTTTTACCATAGGAAGAGTCTCAAAGGATACACTTATACGAAGCAAGAAACGAACGAACAAAGAAGGAGTTTATCACTGCGGCTTGTGGGCAGGGAACAGAAATACGGATTCTACTTTGTATTATGTAGTAGCGAAGAAAGAAGGGTACGTCCCCGATACCGTCTCCGCATGGATATCGAGGCAAAAACAAACTACTTTCCCCGATATCATTCTGAAAGTTAAATAATATTTCTCTAATTTGTCATTCCCGCGAAAGCGGGAATCCATTGTTTTCCCTGATTTTCTGATAATCTGATTCCCTGCCTACTGATATTCGGATAACCTGATATACTATTTCTCCCCTTCCCCTAATAACTAATATCCTATTAACGAATTCCTTTCCCCGACATTCTCCTTAAATCCAAATAATATAAGACTTTGTTTATTCTGTCATTCTGAACGTAGTGAAGAATCTCCCTGTAGTATAGGTTCGTCTATTTCGTTGGGGAGGTAGTCCGCCTTAGGTTGGAACTCATACAATTTGTAAGGAACGGGGTATATTTATGAAAACCTTTAAAAAAAGAAGCGCAGGATTTTATCTCCCGCGCTTCTTTTTAAAATTTCAGAATTTGAATTATTTGCTTTTCTGCAGTTTTTCCAATTCCCTTACCGTATTTATGTTCACGCCTTTCACCGGGTTTGCCAGATCCTGGTCTATGCTCGGTTCATTAAATGATTTGGCTAAAGCGTCCCAGAGATTACAGCGGGTAACATCGTATGCGCAGAAGACTACAAGCCCTTTCCCGCCGCCATCACGTACTGCTTTTATCGTGCTTGTCAATATTTCTTCAGGATAAAACCCTTTTGGTGCATTTGTTAATAAAATCGCAACTTTGGCATCCAAACTGTCGATTACCTGATTGAGCTTTATCGTATCTTTTTCAGCTAAATTCTTTATACCTGCGCTTATTTCCTTATCCAATGCCGGTGCTACTTTGACTAAGTTTTTATGGATTTCTTTGAAGTTCTTTTGTATCGCTTCCATTTCATCGGTTTTCTTTTCTTTCATATTCTTTAAGCTTTTTCTCATCTCGTATATGGGTTTGCCTATGTCACCGTAAATATAAGCGATATCAATTCCCATAGATATATTTGTTACGCCTTCACACCATTTGTTGCTGTATCTTGTATATTCCCCTAAAAACTTCTGGAATGTCGGCAAATCTCCTGCAAAATGACTCTTATAAGCCATCGGCATAACGATATCAACGTATGGAGCAAAATCCGTCCATCTTTGTCCTATATTTCTTCCGCTGAGCGCAGGATTCTTGAAAACGGCTGCCGAAAATTGTATGTTCGGTTTTATCTTATGCGCTGCTTCCCATGCTTCGCGGGCAAATTTTGTAATCTGGTCACACCTGTATTCATAATAAAAATAATCCAAATCTGATGGACCACCTTTCATTGAGCTCCCCTTGAAGATAAAATCTACTTTTTCGGCTCTGGTCATTTTATTCCAGTTGGCAGGTTTAATTGTATTATCCTGTGACCAATTTGATATCCAGATAGGTAATTTTTGAACTGCTTCAATCTGTGTATCGGGTTTGCATTCATAATAAAGATGATTATATTTTAAGAAATTCTCAAGACAGTAATCGCAAAAGCAATAACCGTCAGGAGAAACGTCGCCGGGGTATCTTATGTAATCGTGATGGATTCCGTCAACGTCGTAATTAGTTACTATTTCTTCTATCATAGGAATTAACCACTGGTCTGTATATCCTTTCCTTTGTGCCGGGCACATCCATAAAATAAAATATGGTGTATTATTAGTTAGAAATTCCGATGTGGTAGGTTTTCCGTCTTTATTAAGCATTGCCCATTCGGGATGTTCTTTGTACGCAGGCAAGTTTGCCTCATCTGTAAAATCACATAACCATGCGTGAACACGAATACCGTTTTTGTGGGATTCTGCTATTAGTTCTTTTAATGGGTCAAATCCCTGTTCAAATTTCTTTTTGAAATCATCGGGAATGGCTCCTGAAAATTTCTTACTATCCCATAAAACCTTACCGTAAAGCTTCATACAAGGAATTATTAAATTTATATTTGCTTTCTTGCAATTAGCAACGAGACTTTTTACCGATGCCATATCCTGTAAGTCGGCTGTTGGATGTATCCAGATTGCTCTTCCTTCCACCTTTGGTGTTTTAGGTGTTTGTGAAAAAATATTCTTAGGCGATAAAGCAACCGTAAGAAGTAAAAACAAAAATGCCCCTTTCCTCATTTTCTCCTCCTTAGTTGGACTTTCCCGCTTTAGCGGGATTAGACCAACTTATCTGGTCTTTTCTAGGTTAGTTGGTCTTTGCGACGTAGTCGCTTAGAGCAACTTATCCAGCTCAGCTGGATTTCTTTGTTAGTATGGTTATTGTAGGGAGCAAGCGTGCTACCCCCTGCAAGCAATAAAGTGGCATCTTAATTCAAAAAAAAATTAATGTCAATCTTTTTGAATTGACAGAGTTTGTTTTTATGTTAAAGTTTTTTTAATTATGTTTAAAATCGGAGTTTCTAAAATAGATATTACGCCTCCCGTTGGATTAGATTTACAGGGGTTTGTTGCAAGAGAAGGATGTTCGGTCGGAGTGCACAGTAAGCTTTTTACAAAAGCATTGGTAATTGAGTATAAAGGGAAAATAAATCTTATTGTTAATTGCGACCTTTTGGCAGTAAACGAAAAACTGGCATTAGATATTAAGACTAAAATAGAAAAAGAATGTGGCATTAAAAAAGAAAACATTATAATTTTTGCTACACATACTCACTCTGGCCCTGCTACCGTATTCTTAAGGAAATGCGGAGAACCTGATTCCAAATATATAAACTTATTAAAAGAGAAAATCGCAACCTGTGTATCTTCGGCGAATAAAAAGAAAAAAGAAGCTGTTATCGGTATTGGCAAGGGGAAAGTACAGATAGGAATCAACAGACGGGAAAAGAAAGGCAAAGAGATGATTATTGGTGAAAACCCCAACGGTCCGATAGACACGGAATTAAGCGTTATAAAAATTGATACTTCTGCAGGAAAACCGATTGCTTTAATTGTAAATTATTCCTGTCATCCCGTTATTCTTGGTCCTGAAAACCGCCATATATCTGGAGATTATCCTGCATTTGCAACGGATTTCATAGAAAAAAACACCGGCGCGCCTGCATTGTTTATAACGGGAGCTTCCGCGAATATAAACCCAATTTCCGGAGTTACTAATTCGTTTAAGGAAGTCGAGAGATTAGGTAAAAAGATTGCGTTAGAAACATTAAGAATTAAAGATAAAATTAAAACTAAGCCTGTTAATTATTTCAAAACTGCAAACTATGTGCTTCAGCTTTCTGCCGGTTTCTTATCACGTAAAGAAATCGAAAAAGAAAAGAAAGCATTTGCAAAAGAGAAAACCCTTGAAACAAGAGCTAAATCGGAATGGGCGCAACTGGCGCTAAAAGAAATATCCGGCAAAAAGAACCCGCCTAAAATAAATCTTGAACTTAATGCTCTGGCTGTCAATGATATTGTGTTTTCAACGTTTCCTGTTGAGTTATTTGTAGAAGTAGGGCTTAATATCAAGAAGAAATCCAAATTTCCGAATACGATTATAGGTTGTTATGCGAATGGATGTGTCGGGTATGTTCCTACAAAAAAGGAATACCTAAAGAAAGGTTATGAAATAGAAGATTCATATAAGTATTTTGGAATTTACCCCCTTGCCCCGGGGACAGGTGAACTCCTGCAAAAAATCGCCCTCAAACTAATAAATAACCTGAAGTAAATTCCTTATTCACGCAAGTTCAGCGGAGAGTCGGATAATAATCCTTAAATAAAACAGCAGGTTAAGCTCTCATAACAGAATGAAAATTAGTTTTACTTTAATGCTTTCAAAAGTTTTTTAAACAATCCCAAATAGTTAAGCAGACGAGAATATACTTCTTCAGCATATTCCTCTTTATATAAATGGGTAGTTAAATTACGGTCATTTAGCATATTTAACCATATCTCATCGTAATCAATCAAGTTTAATTGGAATGCACTTTTGAAACACTCTTTCGGAGAATAACATTCAATTCCCTGTCCATTAGCATATACCTTAATTGATTTCCACGCCAAATCAAAACATAACTCAAATCTTTTAATAGCAGAATCACGAATAACTCCGGTTCCCGTCATAGCAGGACATTCCGTTTTTTCTAAAGCTAAAACTTCTTCTAACCGATTAATAGCTTTGTCAAAGCTTTCTAAAATATAAATGTCAGACATATTCGGAGTATTTTAAAGCCTCTTTCTCAAATTTTTTAGAAACATCGCTAAAATCAACAAAGTCTATTTTATAAAGAGTAGAAATTTGTTCTAATTCATCTTCAATAAGAATTTTTATTCCTGCAGGAATTGTTTTAGGTCCTTTTATGCCAATGTCAATATCTGCATGAGTGGAATTATTTCCTCTGACTCTTGACCCGAAAAAGAAAATATGATATAAAGATATGTCCAGATACTTACTAATGATTTTTATAATTTCTTCCTTTAACTTTTCAACAGAATAATGCTCAAGATTCATACTGTATTGATATATAACATAACTCTCTAAAGTCAAGAACTAATTCGTATGTCGTTAAGGTAAGTTCTATTTTCAAAGATATACAGGATATATATTTAGGCTTTTTGTAATAAACAAATGGGGGCTGTAAAATAGAAGAAATCCAAATTCCCTAATACGATTATAGGATGTTATGCAAATGGATGTGTCGGGTATGTTCCTACAAAAAAGGAATACCTAAAGAAAGGTTATGAAATAGAAGATTCGTATAAGTATTTTGGAATTTACCCCCTTGCCCCGGGAACAGGGGAACTCCTGCAAAAAATCGCCCTCAAATTAATAAATAATCTGAAGTAAGTGATTCCTTACATATAGGGTAGTACACAACCTGATATATATCTTCCTGATTCCGAGCATAGAAAAGCAATTCCCTCGGCAATGTCCTGCGGGGAGACATTCTGTCGTTCAATCCATTTTTTTTCGCGGTTACACTGGTCAATCGCTTCTTTCAGGGTTTCAATAGCGGAAACAGGCCCGGGACCAATAATATTCAAGGTTACTCCATTCTTCCATGCCTCATCTCGTGCCAGAAACATAGCATTTGTCCTTGCTGCTTTTCCCACATTATAAGAATATGATGGACAGTTATAAGGTGGCATAAGCGATATTGCAATTATTCTTCCCCATTTTTGCTTATACATACCCGGCAATACAAGGGGCATCAAATTGTAAATTGGCGCTAACTCGTTATGTGTATCTTCTAATGCACCGGCAGTGTTAAGCTTTTCTATTGACTCAGGATGCCATCCGGCACCGGGGCCTATTATGCAGATATCAATTTGCCCGAACTGTTTTATGGTTTCCTCAACCAGTTTCTCGCATCCTTCCGTTTCAAAGACATCAGCAGGGACGGCTATCGCACTACCACCATGATTTTTGATGTGACTGACTATTTCATTTGCATTTTCTTTACTTGAGCGATAGATAG